>JAZQLB010000352.1:0-4731 GCA_045542475.1 Lachnospiraceae bacterium
TTTTGCTGGGTCGGCTATGACACCAAATGGATTCCTTATGAGAATGTTGAACGTACCCTTGGAACTACCAAATGGAGTTTTTCAGGTCTCCTTAAATATGCACTTGATGCCATTATTTCATTTTCTACCGCACCACTTAGATTATTATCCGTTCTCGGTGCTGTCATAAGTGCATCAGCCCTTTTATATGGCTTTTATATTTTAATTAAAACCCTGATTCTCGGTAAAGATATTCCGGGCTATGCTTCAACCATTATTATCCTTTTATTCCTTGGCGGTGTAATCGAAATGAGCCTCGGAATTATTGGTGAATATATGGCAAGAATTTTCACCGAGGTTAAGCACAGACCAATATATATAACCAAAGAAACTAATTTAGACGAGGAAAAAAATGATTAAGAAAATAATGGACAAGCTTCTCACAAGAGAGGTTATAACTTATCTGATTTTCGGCGTGTTAACCACCATTGTAAACATGGTGGTTTTCTGGCTGTTAGAAAACATTACCACATTACATTATCTGGTAAACAATAGTATTGCATGGGTAATAGCTGTATCATTTGCCTATATAACCAATAAGCTTTTTGTTTTTGAAAGCAAAAGCTTTGCACTGAATGTATTAATCAAGGAGATTCCCGGCTTTGCCTTCGCACGCCTGCTCTCCCTTATATTTGAAAATGTATTTTTATTAGTAACTGTGGAATTAATCGGTGTACCTGAAATTATTTCAAAGCTAATTGCCAGCGTAGGCGTTATTATAATGAACTACGTCGCAAGCAAATTATTTATATTTAAAAAGAAATAACCGGAGGCCAAAATGAAATTAAGAGAAAGAATTAAATCGATACACCCGATGTATTATGTTTCTTTTTTACTACCTCTTGTAATAATGATTGCAATATTCGTAGTAAGAGAAATCTATCCATTTGGTGACAGATGCTATCTGCGTTCAGATATGTATCACCAGTATTGCCCGTTCTTTACAATTTTGTGGGATAAAATTCATAACGGCGGCAGTCTCTTCTACTCATGGGAGGTGGGTGTAGGAGCGAATTTCCTTGCATTATACGGATATTATTTATCAAGTCCGCTTAACTGGTTTATTGGCTTTTTCCCAAGAGAGTATATGATTGAGATGATGAATATTATCATTCTCCTTAAGCTTTCTTTATCAGCTGTAACCTTTACCTACTATGTATCAAAGAGATTTAAGAAACGTAATATTACCATATGTGTATTTGCCCTCTTCTATGCCCTTTCAGGCTTTACCGCTGCATACAGCTGGAACCTGATGTGGTTTGATTGTATGTGGCTCTTACCACTTGTAATACTTGGTCTTGAAAGACTTGTAAATGAAGACAAGGGACTTTTATATACAATTACCCTCGGCTTATTAATTCTTTCTAATTACTACATTGCCATTATGGTATGCATAAGCCTTGTATTGTATTTCCTTGTATTATTAATAACAATGCCTGTTCCTGAGAAAAAAACAACTTACCTTCAGAAAATAGGATATTTCACTCTGTTTTCTGCCCTTGCCGGCGGATTATCAGCAGCAATCCTGCTTCCTGAGGTATATGCACTTGGACTTACAGCTTCAAGTGATGTTAATTTTCCAAAAACACTTACCCAGTATTTCTCAATTGTGACTGTTATTACCCGTCACTTTGCCAATACCAAGGTATGTACAGGCCTTGAACATCTTCCAAATATATATTGTAGTGTTGGAGTATTATTCCTCTTCCCTCTTTATATATTTAACAGGAGAATTAATGCAAGAGAAAAGGCAGCGAAAACAGTATTATTACTTGTCTTTATCCTTGCGTTTTCACTTAATATACCGAACTTTATCTGGCATGGCTTCCACTACCCTAATTCATTGCCTTGCCGCCAGTCCTTTATATATGTGTTTATTTTACTTACAATGTGCTATGATGCCTTTACTGATATTAAACGATATTCACCAAAGCAGCTCACAAAGGCGTTGGGCATTGTACTGATTTTCATTATCTGGCTTGACCATATATCAGAGGATATTGATTTTAAGCTTTTATATTTAAATGCAATATTTGTAGCATTATATGCTTTAATAGCTTTTATTTACAAAAAAACAAAGCTTGCAATCCACTATGTGGTATTCCTATTGTTCTGTGTAGCAGCTGTAGAATGTACCATGAACATGGAGGAAACAGGCTACTCGACTACCGGCAGAAGTGCTTACTTTGAGGATTACGATGATATTAATGTATTAACAGATAAGCTTGCGGCAGAGGATGATTCCTTCTATAGAATCGCCAAAGCGTTTGGCTATCGTTCAAAGAACGATTCTGCATGGCACGGCTTTAATGGTGCCAGCATATTCTCTTCTACCGCTTATGAGGGTATAACTGATTTATTCGGTTATCTTGGTCTTGAGCATTCAATGAACGCTTATGCAGACCATGGTGCTACCGCTCTGGTATATTCATTGTTTGATATTAAGTATATCATAAGTGAAAAAGCACTCCTTAATGACCCAGCTCTGGAATTATATGCAACAAGCGGAGACCAGTATTTATACAAGTGTAAGTACACTCTCCCTCTTGGTTATATGGTACCTTCATCAACTAATACCGAATGGACCTACAATCAAGGCAATCCATTCCTTGTTCAGAATGATTTTGCATATGTTACAACCGGTGTTGAAAATGTATTTACTACAGTTAACTTTGCCGATGACGGAGAAAACGGAATTACCATTACCCCTGAAACAAGACAGCATATCTATGTATACTGCAGCAACAAATCCGTAAAGGTAGCCAAGGTAACAATAAGTGGAAAAAGTGAAACCTACAAGGGCATTAACCACGGCCGTGTAATTGACCTTGGAGTATGCGAACCAGGTGTTACCATTAAGATTGCTGATGAAGATAACGACAAATCATTAAATGCACTTGTATATTCAATAGATACTGATAAATTTATTCAGGTCTATAATGCACTTAACCAGAACACCCTTAATATCACAAAGCAGACTGACACTAAGATAGAGGGTACAATTCAGGTTGATGAAGCAGGTACTCTTATGCTCTCAATTCCTTATGATCCAAGCTGGACAGCATGGGTTGATGGCAAAAAGGTGGAGCTTACTGAGCTTGCCGATGCACTTATCGGAATTGAGCTTGATACAGGCACCCATGAAATCAAGCTTAGCTACACACCAAGAGGCTTCTACATGGGATTATTAATTTCCATTTCCAGCCTTGCAGTACTTTTCTTTGTATACTGCTTCTATCGTAAAGAAAGTGGAAAAACATTTTTCCCTGACTTAAAAAAATTATTACCAAATAAAAAAATAGCAAAGAAATGAGGAACACACCATGAAACTTTGGGGCGGACGTTTTACCAAGGAAACAAACCAGTTAGTTAATAATTTTAATGCATCTCTTCCATTTGACCAAAAGTTCTATAAGCAGGACATAGACGGCAGCATTGCCCACGTAACCATGCTTGCCAAGCAGGGAATCCTTACAAATGAAGATAAGGAGCTTATAATCTCAGGTTTACAGGGAATAAAAGAGGATATAACATCAGGAAAGCTTGAATTCAACGATACAGCTGAGGATATCCATAGCTTCGTTGAGGCAGAGCTTATTGAAAGAATCGGCGATGCAGGAAAGAGACTCCACACAGGAAGAAGCCGTAATGACCAGGTTGCCCTTGACATGAAATTATATGTTCGTGACGAAATTACTGAAATTGATGAGCTTACAAAGAACCTGTTAAAAGTAATTCTTAGAATTATCAAAGAAAATACAGAAACCTATATGCCGGGCTTCACACATTTACAGAAAGCTCAGCCAATTACCGTAGCCCACCATTTTGGAGCTTATTTTGAGATGTTCCGTCGTGACAGAGGCAGACTTGCAGACATATATGCCAGAATGAATTATTGTCCATTAGGCTCAGGCGCCCTTGCAGGAACCACCTATCCTCTTGACAGAGAATATACTGCTTCCTTACTTGGCTTCACTGCAGCTACCTCTAACAGCATGGATTCTGTTGCAGACAGAGATTATGTTATTGAATTACTCAGTGCATTATCAACCATTATGATGCATTTAAGCCGTTTCTCAGAGGAAATCATTATATGGAATTCTAATGAGTACCGCTTTATTGAGCTTGACGATGCCTACAGCACAGGCAGCTCTATTATGCCGCAAAAGAAGAACCCTGATATTGCAGAGCTGGTTCGTGGTAAAACAGGCCGTGTATACGGTGCTTTAATGTCAATCCTTACAACAATGAAGGGAATTCCTCTTGCTTATAACAAGGATATGCAGGAGGATAAGGAGCTTACATTTGATGCTATTGATACCGTTAAGGGCTGTATCGCCCTCTTTACAGGCATGATTGATACCATGAGCTTTAATAACGAGGTAATGGAAAGAAGTGCTATGGCAGGCTTTACTAATGCTACTGATGCTGCTGATTATCTCGTTAATCATGGTGTACCTTTCAGAGATGCCCATGGCATAATCGGCCAGATTGTACTCTACTGCATCGATAAAAAGATTGCTATTGATGATATGTCACTTGAAGAGCTTAAGGCTATCTGCCCTGTATTTGAGGAGGATATCTATGAAGCAATCAGCCTTAAGACCTGTGTTGAAAAGCGCCTTACAAAGGGTGCTCCGGGTAAGCAGGTTATGGAGAATGCTATTGCTGAATATGAGGCGTATCTTAATC
>JAZQLB010000353.1:0-2128 GCA_045542475.1 Lachnospiraceae bacterium
CCTCGGCTGCATCCTCCATAACAGTAAACATAGTTGCCTCCTGCTTTTTACCACAGCCTGTTACAAGTGTTGCCGTCATAATAAATACCAGCAATACTGATAACCATTTTTTCAATCTTTTCATTTTCTTCTCCTCTTAATACTTTTTCATATGTTAGACAAATCACGATACATATACTACCACATATTCAACCACAAAAAAAATGAGTATTATGTACTAACAATTAATCCCCTGTCACATACCAAACTATTGGAGTTATTCAGCAAAAAAGAGCTATTCAGCCTCTGCTAAATAACCCTTTTCATATATCCTATATATCCTTCAAATGCTCTGTCATATTACTTTTTATAACATATCTGCAATTTTCATTATTAATATACCAGTAATGAATTCCCGTATCGTCTGTTGGAAAGAATATCTCATCCTCTGCCCGCATTTTTAAGAAGGTATGATACAGCCTGTTAATCATGCCACCATGGGTAACTATTGCAACACAGCCCTCCTGATTGCTCTTCATATTGTCTGATATAATCTCAGACAATATACAGTCTGCCCTGTGCTGGAATTCATACAGCGACTCCATTTCATACATTCCTATATGCGGAGGGAGCTTATCTACCTTTGGATATTTTATATCTGCCTCATCAAAGGGCAGTCCTGCCAACAATCCATTATTAAATTCCATAAGCTCTGCTCTTGGCTCAAGCGTAATTCCTGTAGCCTCTGCCAGATAGCTGGCCGTAGAATATGCTCTTTTAAGTGTACTGCAATATATTCTGTCCACATTATACCTATCTGCCACCCATTTAGCCATAGCCTGTGCCTGCGTTCTTCCTCTGTCTGTCAATTCAAAGTCAGCTCTGCCCTCATGCACATTAAGTATATCAGCCTCTGACTCCCCATGTCGTATAAGCAAAAGCTTCATAAATATCCTTCCTCCTAAGTAAATTAATCGAATTCCTTAATTACCTCAATAATCGTTTCAGCCGCAGCTTTATGTGATAAGGCGTTAGGGTGATTATTTGCTCCAATCCATTCCTCCCTCAAATCTGGAAGCAAAAGAAAGCTAACCCTGTTATCTCCAGTCTCAGCTATATATGCGCCGATTGCATTCTCGATAAACGGCTGCATTATTCTGCCAATCATTCCATACACCCATATTATGCGGCTATCCGGATTACAACGACGAAGCTTTACTAAAAATTCATATACAGCCTTCTCAAATCTGTCAGTAGATTCCTTTTCAAGACTGCCATCCGCATTACGCTTCTGCTGCCAGACCTTTCCCTCTTCGTCAATCCATGCCTTATTATCAAAGGCAAAGCCATCATTACTGCCCAGATTAACCACTATATAATCCGGCTTCCAGCTATCAAAGTCATGCCTTTCATAAGCTCCAAGTCTTTCATTGGCATCCCCTGACAGAACTCCACATACCTGCTCATAATATGGTGGCAATGTACGCTTCGGGTCATTATCCCAGCTGCTACACACCCCCCAACCACTCTGGGAAAGTATTCTTATCTCAGCATCCAGTGCACGCTCCACCTCAAAAGCGTAATGTCCCAAGGTAGAAAATATCATTGAGGTCCACACATGCATATCTCTGCTGCCGGCCATCCCCTCTCCCGATGTAATGCTGTCTCCTATAAACTCAATCTTACATGAACCTTCCTTTACAGGGTGCAATCTTCCATCGGTTCTTACTGCCAACAGCTTAAGACAATTTGCCCTGTCAATTCGCATTGGCTGAACCTCTTTTATAAGCCTTACTGTTTTTAGCTCATTGGAATTAAGTCCATGAAATGCACATACTGAACTTCTTCCCTTTGGCAAAGAGGTTCTAAGCATCGAATAACCATTTACCTCTATTCTAATCCACAAATCATGAATATCATAATCCGACTCAAAATCAAAATACAGCTCACTTCCATCCACTGTAAGCTTCACACCACTTCCTGTCCAAAAAAGCGGCAAGGGATTATAACATCTGGTTCTCCCAATAATTTTTATATTTTCTTCCTCTGCGGGTATGTACGTAAACATACGCCCGTACCTCCAAACTATTTTTAGTATTAATTTAAAAAAATAAGACATACTATTTCTGAAAGGAGTGAATACTATGTC
>JAZQLB010000354.1:0-2366 GCA_045542475.1 Lachnospiraceae bacterium
AATCTCTAAATTAACTATAATACTTTTTTAGGAAAGCATTATTATAATTGAATAGTATTTTTTCGACATTTTTCAACAAAAAAAGGAGCTTAAAAAAGCTCCTTAACACTCTATTCCTTAAGCTTGACATCTGCATAAAGCAGTACCTCATCCAGACTCGGAAATTCCCTATCGTGTTTTTCTTCCTTATTCCCCATATAATACATTACAAAGGCTCTGCTTTCCAACTGTTCTATTGTAACAAAGCGGCTCTCCTTGTAGCTGTATGTATATGTTCCATCTTCATTCTCTTTAAGGCAAAAATCATTTCTGTTAAATATAACCTTAGCCAATATCATCCCTTCTTTCTGCTACATATACTATAATAATAGTTAAAAAAATAACTTTTGTCAAATCCTACAAACGTTTCTCAAAATTACCACCAACTAGCACATTCTCATCAACAATAACAAAAGCCTTCTCATCAATGCTATGTACCAGCTCCATAAAATCATTAATCTCGTACTTATTAATGCATGAAACCAGAATATTCATCTCTTCATCCGTATAAGCACCCACACCATGCCATTTGGTAACGCCGCGTCCCATACGATTGTTTATAAGGGTATCTATACCCTCCTGCTTGGTAAATATCATTGCCCTTACATTAATATTCTGATAGTGAACCTTATCAAGCACCAATGTAAAGAATACCATATAGATAAGCGAATATATTACAATCTCAATATCAAACAAGAGCAATAATACCATATACAGCACACCATTAAATATAAGCGTAATCTTACCCACACTGGCACTCTTATATTTTTTGGCAGCCCATACACCTATAATATCTATTCCGCCTCCACAGCCTCCAGCCAATAGTATAATTCCTATTCCAAAGCCCGATATTATACCACCAAGAAGTACAGAAGTAAGATAGTCATCCACAATAGGCTTACCTATAGTTGGTATTAATGTAATAAATGCACTTATTGCTACTGAACCGATAAGAGTTTTTGCAAAAAACCTTTTCCCCAGACTTTTCCATGCTAAAACCAGCAGAGGAATATTGATAATCATATAAATTATACCATAAAGATTAAGGCTTCCCATATCCCAAACCTGTCCGATAAATAATGTAATAAGCTGTGCAAGACCTACTCCTCCACCACTATATAGCTCAAGCGGTGTTATAAAAAAATTCATTCCTAATGCATATAATGCACTACCCGCAATTATTGTAATTATTTTTCCCCATCCTGATTTAATAATGTCTGACATATTACCTAACCTATCCTGTCTTAAATAATTTCCTTGTATATTTGTCGCTTAAGCATCTCCTCATATTCCTTAACCTGCATAGGCTTCCCATAAAAATATCCCTGGATTATCCTACAGCCCGATTCATGCAGAAAATCAATATCTGCCTGCTTCTCTACCCCCTCTGCGATAATAGGAAGCTTAAGTTCCTCCGCCAGCTTTATAACCGCTCTTATAATGGCACGGCTTCGCTCCTGATCCTCGCTATTTTCAAAGAAACGCATATCCAGCTTAAGAATATTTACATCTAAATCTTTTAACATATTTAAGGACGAATATCCACTGCCAAAATCATCCATCTCAATAATAAATCCATATTCCCTAAGCCTTTTTATAAGCTCAACCATCTTGCCTCTGTCATTAGCAAAAGCACTTTCCGTTACCTCAAGCTTAAGACTGCTTGGCGGTATCTTATATTCCTCGACTAAGGACACCACAATATCATACACATCGCAGAAAAAGAAATCTCTTGTAGATATATTTACTGATATTGAATACCATTTGTCATAGGTCTTCTTCCATTCAAGAATCTGTTCACAGGCAAGCCTCCACATATGTCTGTCCATCTCTGTAACAAGACCATTCTTCTCCAATATCGGAACAAACGCATCCGGACGAACTATTCCCTTTCCCGGCGGCTTCCATCTGACAAGTGCCTCTGCACCAACAATACAATTATCAGAGCAGTCAATCTGAGGCTGTAGATACATCTCAAACTCGCGATGCTCAATTGCCGCCTTAAAATCTGCAATTATTCTCTGCTCATAAAGAAGCTCATCCCTGTGCTCATCCGAGAAATAACATATTTCCTCAGAATGACTTCCCTTTATTCTGTTAAGAGCAATTATAGCTCTGTCTATCATAAGGTCTACTGATATTTCTGTATCAAGAACCTCATAAATCCCAAAATAATTCATTATATGATACTCTGAAATGTACGCTCTTATATTACTATTAATCTCATGCAATACATTCTCATCCAAATCCGCCTTAAGAAGACATATTGCAAACTGGTCATTCCCCAATCGTCCATATACACATGGCTAAGTCGGATCGTAGCCATG
>JAZQLB010000355.1:0-6258 GCA_045542475.1 Lachnospiraceae bacterium
CCTTACACTCAATATTTACAGGACTTTCCTCTATGGCAGGTGCGCTCACCTTTTCAGAAGGCACAGCTGTAAGCTTCATTTCTGCAAACTTATCCACATCTCTTCCTGACTTAACTCCACAATAGTCTGTGGCAAATACCAAATCTCTTGTAACAAGATTAATTACAAACTCTCCTGTCTCCTTAATAATATCATAGGAATATCTTTCAGGACGCACCGATATTGATACCATGGCAGGTGATGAATTCGTTGTGCCTGCCCATGCTACGGTTATAATATTAGGTTTTTCACCCGGTCTCATACAACTAACCATTACTGCCGGAACAGGATATAACATATTTCCCGGCTTCCAATTCTGTTTTCCCATTTATGTCCTCATTTCTGCACCCTAAGTGCCTGTTATTGTGTTAAAATATTAAGTATTTCCGGTATAAGCTGCTTTTTACGTGGCACCACGCCTTCAAGCTCATACACATTCTTTTCAATCATTGGTGCATCAAATGCACTTCGTATCAACTCACCTGCACCGCTTCCAATGGCGATAAGCATGGAGTTCGACTCTATCATATTAGTAAGCATGAAAAACATCATATCCACGCTTTGGGACTGCTGTGCTTCCATATAAGGCATAATCTTTTCCTTAATCTCAATAAGCTCCTCTTTATCCATGGCAGTAACCTGACCTACGCCGAAATTAATGTCATTAACAGAGAATTTCTTATAATCCTGTGAAAAAATCTCTGCCGGTGTCTTATCCTTCAAGTTACTTCCTGCCCTGAACATCCCTACTGCATAATCCTCTATAACAATCCCTGCCAGCGCTGCCAATGCCTTAGCTGCATTAACATCTGCCATGGTACAGGTTGGCGAACGAAACATAAGTGTATCCGAAAGAATTGCTGAACATAAAAGTCCTGCTATATCCTTTTCTATTTCTATGCCGCTTTCATTATACATCATATAAATAATGGTTGCCGTACAGCCAAGAGGCTGATTACGGAAAAACACCGGCGACATTGTCTCCACACTGGCAAGCTTATGGTGGTCAATTATCTCTAAAATCTCAGCTTCCTCAATACCGTCAACTGCCTGTTTTGCCTCGTTGTGATCCACCATTATAATCTGCTTCTTGCCCATGCCAAGCAGATTTCTACGGGAAATCATGCCTATGTAATTACCATCCACATCATGTATAGGGAAATCCCTGTGGCGTTTCTTTGCCATAACCTGACGAACCTCATCAGTATATGCCTCCGTACTAAAGGTAATAAGCCCCTCCGTGCGCATAAAGAAGCTAATTGGTACACTCTGGTTAATAAGTCTTGAAGCGGTAAAGGTATCATGCGGAGTACTGATTATCACACAATGATTCTCATTTGCCAGCTTCTTAATAGTCATGGAAACCGGTGCACCCTCGCATACTATAATACAACTTGCCTGCATCTCGATGGCACACAGCTGGGATTCATATCTGTTACCAAGCACCACTATATCTCCCATTTTAATATAGCTTTCCATCAAATCTGGATTAGCTGCTGCTACCAATACCTTACCCCTGTCAAATATCCGGTTCTCATCACCTACTAACAGCTCTCCATCAAGGGTTTCCACAATATTTCTGCACGGTGTCTTGGCTGTGGAAATAGTGGTACTGTCATGTACATCCATGTAGGAGGTAGCAATATCTGTAATGGTAATAAGCCCCTCCAGCTTATTGTCCTTGGTTACAGGAAGTGTTACAACGCCAATATCCCTCATAAGATTCCATGCTGACTTTAAGGAAATCCCTTTATCCACACCTGCTACCTTGCGAATCTCTATATCCTTTACCTGGGATTTTACATCCGACACATACTCCGGTGCCTTAATATCAAACTGCTTAAGCACATACTGTGTCTCCTCGTTAAGATGGCCTGCTCTGAGAGGAATATATTCCACCTTGCTATTAAGCTTACTTTTAAGTGCTGCGTAAGCAATAGCCGAGCAGACTGAATCCGTATCAGGATTCTTATGTCCGATTATAAATACCTTTTTATTATCCATAAGTAAACCTCTCTGTATGAGTAGTGTATATTACAATCTTTTTGAAATATAATCAATGGCATGAAGAATAATTGCAGGATGGTCAGATGCAATCATATTATTATCAAATGCCTTATAGTTAATCAGGGTAAGTATGTCCGAATTGTCCGTAAGCTTTATAACCTTAGCCTGCGCAACATGCTCACCGGCAGTAAACGTAAGCTCAAAATGCTCCTCCTTAAGCTTCTCGTCCGCCATACTTTCCTCAAGCTTTTTAACCTCTACGCTAAACCATGCCGCATCACTGGCATCATCTCCCGCCACTGCCTTAAGCGTATCCTCCTTAACCAAAGATACATAAGCTGTTGTTATTATTCTGGTTCGTGGGTCCCTGTCGTAATCTCCATAGGTTCCAAGCTGAACAGCCTTAAGTCCTTTAATTCCGGTCTCCTCTTCCAGTTCTCTTGCTGCCGCCACATCCATATTCTCATCAAAATCCACAAAACCACCCGGAAGTGCCCACCAGCCTATAGATGGATGATTACCTCTCTTAATTAAAAGCAATCTGCTAATCTGCTTAATGCCATTTTCTTCCGTATAAGTAAATATAAGATTATCAACAGTATTAGCCGGAGTATCATAAAGCTTATGGTTGTAGCTTTCAAGAAATGTCTTAAGATCCATTCCCGCTGCGTTGCACTCACCGGTGCCCAGATATCGCTCATAGTTTTCTAAATACATATATGTCCCCCTTCTTGCTATTGTTATTGAATTATATTTGTTAGTTCTATTTTGTATCTTTCCGGTAAAAATGTCAAGGGGATAGTCGCTTGTGTTTCCATGCTGACACGCTCTTGCTCTCCTCGCTACGCAGCGGCACATAGAACGCCAAAGGACGGCGTTCAAATGCCGGCGAGCTCAGAAGGTCAGCATGGAAACACAAGCAACTGTGTAGATGTATAGCCCGAAATGATGAACAAGGAATCTGTTTGCGTACTCCGGTGCCGCTAAAGTGATGAAAAAAAGAGACAAATCCATGCCTGCTGTATGCAGGCATAGTCTTGTCTCTTAGGTTATGTTCATTGTGCTATTAATTAAAAGATTACTCCGTAGATGAACTGTACAAAGTAGAGTAACACACAGAATACTGGAAGTGCGATTAATAACTGCTTCTCGTCCTTGCCCCAGATCTTTAAAAGAGCCTTAACTGTAAGGAAATACATTACTACTGTAACCATTACACCTACAAAGTTAAAGATTGTAAGGAAAAAGCTGTGGTTAAGGATTATTCTAAGTACACTAATTACATATCTTACAGCAATAAGAGTTGCCGGAACTGCAAATACATTAAGACATTTCTTAATATCAATATCGTTCTTTAAGATATACTTAGTTACAACCCAAATAGCACCTGCAAAGCCTGCCGGAAGAAGTATCCACCATACAACATTCTGTAAAGCGCCTGTAAGTACTGTGTTAAAGCTGAAGCCATAGCCTCTGATTAAGCTCATAAGCTGTCTTATAAGTAATACAATAATAGATAAAGCTGCGTTAACTACTGCTAAACCGCCTGCTGTCACTACTGTACCATTATCAACAACCTCATCAACTGCTCCAAGTGGATCCTTAACAAAATCCTGAGCATACTTTAAAAGACCTAAAGAAATCTCTGTTGCCTGCTCCTTTGTTATGATAGGCTTAGCTGCTGGCTGTGCCGCTGAAGCTGCTGCCTCAGTATTCTGAGCCTGACATGTACATACTTCATCATCCTGTAACTGTTTGCCACAATTATTACAAAACTTCATTTGTTCATATCCTCCCTATATTGCCATTATGGCATAATTTTGTATATTTACTATAAAAATACAACATTAGTACCACATACGTCAAGAGTACTTATGATATATTTTTAAACTGGGCACTATAGAGATTGTAATATGCACCCTTGGCTGCCAGCAATTCCTCATGACTTCCTTCCTCCTGAATGCGACCATCATCTATAACAAAGATTCTGTCCGCATTTTTAATAGTGGATAGTCTGTGAGCGATAACAAATGAGGTTCTTCCGCTTAACATTGCTGCAATTCCCTGCTGCACAAGAGCTTCCGTATGAGTATCAATGCTTGATGTAGCCTCATCCAGAATAAGAATTCCCGGCTTTGAAAGCATTGTTCTTGCAAAGGCAATAAGCTGTCGCTGACCGTTTGATAATCGGGTTCCTCGCTCGTTAATTTCTGTATCATAGCCCTTTTCAAGCTTGGATATAAAGTCATGTGCATGTACTGATTTTGCTGCTTCGATTATTTCCTCATCCGTTGCATCCAGCTTACCATATTTAATATTATCCTTAATGGTTCCGGAGAAAAGGAAATTATCCTGTGTCATAACACCCATCTGACTTCTAAGACTTTCAAGGGTTACACTCTTAACATCATAGCCGTCAACTGCGACCACTCCCTTAGTGGCATTGTAGAAACGGCTGATAAGGTTAATAACCGTAGTTTTACCTGCCCCGGTAGGTCCTACTAAGGCAATGGTCTCGCCCGGCTTAACTCTAAAGCTTACATCCTTAAGCACCATAACATCAGGCTCATCAGAATACGCAAAGGATACATGGTCAAAGCTAACCTCTCCCTTAATATCAGGAAGCAGTCCTGCCCCCTCTTCATTTCGGATGTCCGGTTCTGTATCCAGAACCTCAAATACTCGCTCTGCTGCTGATATATTGGTTATTATTTTATTATAGAAATTAGCCAGATTTCTTATCGGACTCCAGAACATAGACAGGTATGTGGTAAACGCAATAAAAGTTCCCACTCCCACAGTTCCTATTCCAAGCACCTTAATGCCGATAAAATACAGTAAAAAGCCGCCAACTCCCCAGCTTATTTCAATCATTGGACCAAAGGCATCAGCCAGTCTTACCGCTCCCATAAAGGCAGTCTTTTGCTGTTTTATAAGCTCGTCAAAGTCCTTCATTGACTCATCCTCTGCAGCAAAACTCTGTACCACTCTTATTCCCGATAACTGCTCGTGTACAAATGCATTAAGGTTAGATGTTTTCTTCCTAAAGCTCTGCCATCTCTTATGAGATAACCTCTCAATAAGAGTAAGGGATATAATAAGAAATGGTATTGTTACAAAGGATGCTATAGCCAACCTATGATTCTTAACAAACATAATTACAGCTACTGCCACCAGTGTAACAAAATCAGGAATCAGCGTGGTTACACTATCCGCAAGAATATTTTTCAAGGCATTAACATCTCCTATAATTCTTGCAAGTATCTTACCTGTAGGTCTTGTATCAAAGAAATGGAAACTTAGCTTCTGTATGTGCACATACAGAGCGTGCCTTATATCGTAGATTACCTGATTGGAAATCTGCGCCAGTATATACATTCTTACCTTTACTCCGATAATATTAATTATATTAAGTAAAACACCAAAGCCTGCTAAAATAACAAGCCCCTTTATATCTGAATTTTTAATATGGACATCTATTGCCCTCTCTATAATAAGAGGGTTCACAAGACTGATTGTAATGGTAACTGCCATAATGAGAAATACAAGTAGTATTTTCCCCTTGTATGCCAGAAGATATTTATACAGTCTTATAAGAGTGTCCATTTTGAGGACTTCCTTTTGTTCCTCGTCCTCTCTGAATGAATTAACAGACATTCCTTACACCTCCTCTAAATAGTCAGATGCAGAGTACTGTGCCTGATATGTATCATAATATAAGCCCTGCTTTGCCATAAGCTCATCATGGTTCCCCCTCTCAGCGACCCGACCGCCGGATAGCACAATAATCTCATCCGCATGCTTAACTGCTGATATTCTATGGGCAATAATAATCTTGGTTGTACTCTTAAGCGCTTCTAACTCTTTCTGTATCTCAAATTCAGTTTCCATATCAAGAGCCGAGGTTGAATCATCTAAAATAAGTATCGGAGCCTGCTTTGCAATGGCTCTTGCAATACTTATTCTCTGCTTCTGTCCACCAGATAATCCCACTCCACGCTCTCCAATTATTGTTTCGTATTTTTCTGTAAGCTTATCTATAAAGCCTGACGCTCTTGCTGAGTGTGCCGAATCAGAAATAAGCTCCTCGGATATATTATCTCTTCTTCCAATGCTGATATTTTCTTTAATAGAATCCGAGAATAAGAAAACATCCTGCATTACCACCGAAAGATTACGCCTTAAGTTCTCTGTGGTAAGCTCCTTAATATC
>JAZQLB010000356.1:0-3127 GCA_045542475.1 Lachnospiraceae bacterium
GTATTAATATGTTTATTATAACTCTTCAGCGTATTATGGGTGAGATTGTTTCTTCATCAGATGAGCTGGATACTACCTTTAAGAGTGTGAATGAGAGTATTGGAATGGCTAATTCTAATTCTACTGATATTTCAGCTGCCATGGAAGAGGTTGCTGCTACAATGGATAATATCACAACAACCATTAATGAGATTAATGAGAGTACAGTATCAGCCGGAAATGATATTAATAATATAGCTGATGTTACAAGAGATATTCATAATCGTACAACAGAGATGAAGGAACGTGCTGAACAGATGGAGAATACAGCCGTTGCCAATAAGAATGGTACTAATGAGGTTATGGATAATGTTCTTGCCCGTCTTAATCAGGCGATTGAGAATAGTAAGAGCGTTAATAGTGTTAATGAACTTACTAATGAGATTTTAAGCATTTCAAGTCAAACTAATCTCCTTGCACTTAATGCTTCAATTGAAGCTGCAAGAGCGGGTGAAGTAGGTAAGGGCTTTGCAGTTGTTGCTGACGAAATCAGACAGCTTGCTGACAGCAGCAGAGAGACTGCTAATAAGATTCAGAATATTAACAGAATAGTTATTGCAGCTGTTAATGAGCTTAGCTCTAATGCTAACGAGATTGTAGAATACATTTCATCAACAATTCTTCCGGATTATGATAATTATGCAATATCAGGTAAGCAGTATCGTGAGGATGCTGAGCAGGTTAGTGAGGCAATGGATAATTGTCTTAATAAGATGAATGAGCTTACAGGACATATGAATCTGTTGGTTGAGCAGATGGATGAGATTTCAAAGGCTGTAAGTGAGTGTAATCAGGGTATTACAATGTCAGCTGAGAGTACATCTAATCTGGTGGCTGAGATTAATCAGGTATATGAGAATGTAGATTCAAGCGTAAATGTTGTTAGTAACTTAAAGCAGCAGTCAGATGCGTTTACTAATTTATAGGAGGACAAGAGCTATGAAAAAGAGAATATTTGCCATTTTATTAATGGGAATCTTGGTAATGGTTAATGCAGTTCCTGTCCATGCATCTGTGATGGACGGATTAACCTTGGTACAAATGGATAATGAGGATGCAAATGCGGAAGTAATCGATTTGTCGGTACATACAGAAACAAGCGGCGATTTTACTGCTATGTATCAGTACGCTAATCCTTTTAAGGGTACAGATACATCCAATGGTGTTGTATTTGAGTTTTATGCAGAGCCAAATGGTGCAGTTAACGCACTTGGAGCTATTTTTGCAATTCAGGGAACAGGGGACTATGACGGTAAATTATATTTCTCTCCAGGTTCATATTTAGGATATAATGCAGGCGGTTTTGGTGGTTTCTTTGATGCCAACCTGTTTGAGTATGGTCTTGTTACAGATTATATCGGTGATGGTGCTAAGATTAGGATTGAGATTACAGCAACAGGCTTTGCAGTATATGCAGATGGTGCACTTTGCTATGACCAGACTATTCTTGATAATGCACAGGCTTCATCAGGAGAATTTACATCAGCTTCGGATTTTGCACCAATACTTGAATGGATAGCAGGGGCTGATTCGTTATACTTTGGATATGGTTCATGGTGGAATACTGTTGGAGCTAATGAGGCAAATGTTAATTTGTCACAGGTAAGCTTCCGTCTTAATGATGGAACTGTAGTAATGGATGGTATTTCTGCTGATACTGTAGCAGCTGCAGGTGAGGCAGAAACTACAGCACCAACAGGTGCGGTTATTAACCCTGCCAATTACGTGGATGTAGAGGTAATTGATTTATCATTACATGTAGAGAAAACAGGTGATTTCACTCCGGTTTATATGTATGATAATCCATTTAAGGGGAAGGACACTTCTAAGGGTGTTGTAATTGAATTCTATGCCAAGCCTACATGGGAGGTTCACGAATTAGGTACTATCTTTGCTATTCATGGAAGCGGAGATTATGATGGCAGAATATATTTTACACCGGGTTCGTATTTAGGATATAATTCAGCTAATTTTGGCGGATATTATGATGCCAACCTTTATAATTATAAGATTGTAACTGATTATATTAAGGATGGTGCATTAATCCGAATTGAACTTAAGACTGATGGTTTTGCAGTGTATGCAGATGACGTGCTTTGTTATGACCAGACTATTCTTAGTAATGCTGAAGCTGGTGCTGGAGATTTTACTGCGGAGTCTGATTTCTCAGTAGTACTTGATTGGATAGCAGGAGCGGATAAACTTTATTTTGGATATGGTTCATGGTGGAATACGGCTGGTGATGTTGAAGCTAATATTGATTTATCTAAGATAAGCTTCAGACTGGCTGATGGAACAGTATTAATGGATAAGCTTCAGGTTGATAAAGAGCTTATTGAATCGCTTGGCGGAAGTGTATCATCAGAAGCGGATTCAAATGTTAGCGTGCAGATTTCAGATGTAGAGGTAACAATATTTGATATTAATTCTGTGGAATACGCAGGAAGCTCTATGCTTGTTCCGACAATTATAATTGTAGCTGTGGTTGTGGTGACTGCTTTTGTGATAGTATTGATTGCGTGTAAGAAGAGAACATATTCGGATACATAAAATAGTGCTTGCGTTTTATGGTAATATGTGTATAATGAAAGTAGAGGTTACGAATCCTTAAAAATCGTATTAATTTACAAAAGAGAGATAGTTCATTTGAGCTGTCTCTCTTTTGTTGTACAAAGGGGAGATGAATATATGGAGTGGCTGGTAATTGATGAAGAGTATTTGAATTACTTAAGGAACTATGAGGAGAGAATTCCAAGGTCTGATTATGGCAGGGATAAGTACAAGCCTTTTTTCGGAACGCTATTTGAGACGGAGGAGTTTTGTTATGTTTCGCAGATTTCTCATGTGCAAGAGCGACATGAGAGTATGAAGTCTAATGTGGATTTAAAAAGATATATAATCCGGAAGATAACAGGCTGTTAGCAGTAATTAACCTTAACTATATGTTTCCTATTCCAAAATCGGAGAAAAGGGCGTTAAGATATGATGAGGTACACTTACATAGAGAATTTGCTACGGAGGATGAGAGGAGCAAATATATAGATTTATTGAAAAAGGAATTAAAGATTATGAATAATCTGGATTTGAA
>JAZQLB010000357.1:0-7918 GCA_045542475.1 Lachnospiraceae bacterium
TGGCAGCAAATTCAAGAAAATCATATATCTCATCCTCGGCTCTGCCATATGCAGAAAATAGTGCCTGTATCAGCTTATATCCTACTACTGCACCACATATTTTTTCACAAGGATAATGACAATCCTCCTGTTTAGGGTCGATAACTGCATCCGCAGGTGGTACAATATAAGTCCGTCCTCCATCCTTTTCATCAAAGGGCACATCATGGTGGTCAGTTATTATCACCATCATTCCAAGAGACTTTGCATACTGAATCTGTTCATATGCTGCTATTCCATTATCGCAGGTTATTATTACCTCCCTGCCATCTTCATAAGCTTCACGGATAAGCTTTTCATTAATTCCATAACCATCGTTTACACGGTGTGGAACAATGTAATCCACCTCTGCTCCCAGCCTTACAAGCCCTGCATACAGAATAAATATTGAATTAATTCCATCTATGTCATAGTCACCTATAATTCTAATTCTCTGCTTATTCTCAATTGCCTGTTTTACCAACCCGACTGCCTTATCCATATCCTTTAAAAGCATAGGATTATGAAGATTTTTAAGACCTCCGTTGATATATTCCTCATACTCGGCTTCTTCTGTTATATTTCTGTTTCTTATTATTCTTGCTATTACCTGATCAATTCCAAAACGCTCACCTATTGCCTTAAAATCAGCAGGTTTAGCCTGAATTCTCCATTCTTCTTTCACTTTATCACCAAATTAATCTTCATTTGCTCTTGAAACAAAATGCTTCTTAAACACATACCAGAATGCTCCGGCAAGAAATACTGATGAATAACCACCACAAACAATACCCACCATAAGAGGTGCTGCAAATTCCTTAATAGAAGTTACACCTAAAATAAACAGTACAACAACCATTACAAAGGTAGTAAGTGATGTATAGATTGAACGCTTAAGTGTCTGCGAAATACTTGTATTCACTACATTCTCAAGAGTATCCCTCTTATCCATAGCTGCAAGATTCTCTCTTACTCTGTCAAAAATAACAATGGTTGCATTAATAGAGTAACCTACTATAGTAAGCATACATGCAATAAATGTATTACCTACTGATACTCTTGCTAATGCATAGAATGCTAATACAACCAAAACATCATGTAATAATGCAATTACTGAACTGGCTGCAAATCTCACATCCTTAAATCTGAACCAAATATACAGAAGCATACATACTGTAGCAATTACTACTGCCATGATAGCATCCTTTTTCATTTCATCACTAACTGATGCTGAAATATTCTCTGTTACAATCTTCTCATTTGTGATACCAAAGCCGGAAATCAAAGCCTCTTCCATGGCAGTTCTCTGTTCAAGTGTAAGATTATTGGTTTTAAATACTACCTCTGTTGTTCCTTGAACCTTCTGCTGCTGTACAGTTGTATCACCTATTGCACTACTGATTACAGGAATAATATCCGACTCTATCTGTGCCTGTGTATACTCCTCATTAAAGGTTACTGTTGTGGATGTACCCCCCTTAAACTCAAGGCTGTAATTAAGCATCCCCTTACCTGATGCTCCATTAATGCCCATGAATACAAAGCCAAGTATTATAATACCAAGTGATACCACAAAGCAGATATTTTTCTTTCCAATAAAATCAAATGCCTTTCCTGTTTTTGCTACACCATACAGCTTCTCATCCTTTGCTCCAAGCTCGTAGAAAAGATTAAGAATTAATCTGGTAATAATAAGTGCTGTAAACATTGAAAGAATAATACCTATAGCCAATGTATAAGCAAAGCCCTTAACAGCTCCCGAGCCCATAAATGCAAGCACTACCGATGCAATAAGTGTTGTTATATTACCATCAATAATGGCTGATAAAGCCTTACTAAAACCAATTTTTATTGAGGATCTGACTGTTTTTCCTGTTGCAAGCTCTTCCTTTATTCTCTCAAAAATAATTACATTGGCATCAACTGCCATACCAATTGACAGAATAATACCTGCAATACCCGGTAAGGTAAGTGTAAGCTTTGCCACATTAATAACAATTAATGTAAGCATTGTATATATAGCCAGTGCAATACTGGCAACAAGACCTGGTATTCTATATGTTACAATCATAAAAATGAATACTAATATAATACCTATAGCTCCAGCCAAAAGGCTTGTTTCAATGGCATCCTCGCCAAGTTTTGCTCCAACTACATTAGAGCGAATCTCTTCAAGCTTAACAGGAAGTGCACCTATTCTTATAGTTGTTGCCAGATTACTTGCCTCTTCAAAGCTTTCCATTCCTGAAATTACTGCATTACCATCAGTAATTTTATCATTAACGATTGGTGCACTTACAATTTCACCATCATAATAGATACCAATGGACTCCTTTGCTATGGCTGCTGCCGCTGTAGCCTCTGCAAATTTAGCTGTCCCTTCCTTAGTAAGAACTAATTCTACTACATACTCTGTCATTCCCGTTGTTGACATCTGAGAACCCGCCTGTGCCGAATCCACATCTGCACCTGTAAGAACTATTGAACCGTCAGCTTCAAGTGTTTCTATTGATTTACTAAGCACATAAGTATATTCATAACCACCATCACCTGTTCCCACAAGTGCCTGTGTGTAGTTAGCAGTTCCATCCGCACCATACTGGGATATAAAATATAATTCTCCCGGCTTGCCCATCTCCTCTAATACCTTATTGGCATCAGTAACACCTGGAATCTCTATACTGATTCTGTCAGAGCCCTCCTGGTATACTTCTGCATCCGGAGTATATTCTTCAGCTCTCTTTTGCAGAATATATGCTGCATCTGACATCTCCTGTGAGGAAGCCTCTCCAACTGCCTGATAAGTAATACTTACTCCGCCTGCCAAATCAAGACCAAGCTTAATTGTTGACATACTTCCATCCTTATTTGTTCCCCATCCAAAAATTGCTGTTACTGCAAGAAATGCAATTATAGCAACCCACATAATGGACTTTAAAATCTTCTTTGCCATTTTCTTATTTCCTTTCGTACTTACCGGGCTTCTCTCCCAGTTCATTATTAACAAAATAAGAGAGTGTCTTAAGAAACACTCTCTTAAATCCTTGTAGATTATAGCACATACCACCTGCTTTTTAAAGTCTTTTTCCTTATGAAATAAGTATCACAAGCAGCATTCCATTCTCTAACGTAATATGAACATTGTCACTATTAATTTCGTTACTTATCCCCAACGGATAATCATTATTAAGTGCAGCATTATCAAGTTCATACTTACAGCCCTTAATGCTGACCCCCTCAGTTCTGTTATTATATGACAACAGCGAAAAATATTTTCTTCCAGGTTCTATTTTCTGCATATCAAAGGCATTAAAAAATATACACTCATCTGCTATAAGCCCCGACCTACTAATATACAGAGCTTCAGTTATAACAAAAGCACATGTATTCTTATCAAGAATAATGGCATTACAACCATTCTTCTTAGCATAGGCAAGCATCTGCATATTAGCGATTGTATGATCAAGTCTGTCTCCGCCAATTGCACCAAACACATACACCTGTGAAAAACCGGCTGCGATAGCCTCGTCTATTGCCAGTAAAATATCTGTCTTATCCTTCTCTACAGGATGCTTAACAGTTCTCGTATCTGTTGGTACATATCCCAAGGAATCAAAATCACCCACTGCCAAAGCAGGAATTATATCCTGTTCCTTAAGAAAAGCATAGCCGCCATCTACTGCAATAAAGAATATTTTTTCTTTTTCTGCAACAAAGCCCTTAAAGCTCTCTGCATCAACAGCACCTGCTGCCACAATCACACAAATACTATCCATAATTATCTATAATAGCTTCCCCAGTTGTTAACTACATTCTCTGCAACATCTCTTGTGTAGCCTGTACGATCCATCAAAGCATTAACTGCTGCCTCAGCATTACCATTCTTAACATAGTCATCAACAACAACAAAATCTGACTTCATGTATGTTGTACCATTAATATCAAAATAACCACTTACAGTAGCTGCTGTCTGTGTTGCTGACTGGCTGTTTGCTGTCTGTTCATATGCCTGTGATGTAAATACAGACATAGTATCTACAGGCTGAATTACCTCTGGTCCGCTTTTCTTCTTATTACCAACAACAAAGGTTAATACTAAAACAACAATACCTGCTACAAGACCTATCATACAGCCAATTACCATACCCTTTAAGTTAGATGCCTTAGCAGGCTCAACTACAAGCTGTAAAACTCTGTCCTCTATATCGTCAAAATCATCAACACCAAGAAACTCCTTGCCATACTCCCACTCTGTAAAGTACTCAAGCATTAATTCATAGCCATCAGCTTCAAGCTTTTTAACAACACCCTCAAGGCTTACAGACTGATCTAATTCATCAATCTCCCAGTTCCAATACGCCCATGTATCATCACATACCTTATCCCATGCTCTTGTATCATCCTCATGAATCTTTGCAGCGATATAGCATTCTTCATCATCCTCATTATATACAGGAATCATGTAATAATAATAGTAATCTCTGTCTGTTATTCTACCATTCTTCTCAGTAGTAGTCTCTAACCTTGCAAAATAATCTACAATCTGGTAAACCTCTGTTGATACCATATCACCAACCTTAATATCTTCAACAGTAATATCCTCATCAAAAATATCATATGGCTTACTAAATGCAGCTTTAATTCCGTCTAATCCGGCTCCTGCCCATAACATCATACCACAGAATACAATTACAATAAATGACATAGTACGTAAAAAACTCTTCATTTCTTTAGTCCTTCCTTCTTATACAATTTTCTTTTGAAACAAGTTCAGTATATGCTTTTAAAGCAATGAATAAAAGGCGTACTTAAGTACCAGCTACCTGCACCCTATTTATTAACACAGCATATGGTCCTTCATAATTTGCATCAGCATACTTTTCCTTTGAAAACAGCAGATTATCATGTATTTCAAAAAGGCTTCCATTAACAGAACCTCCTGTAACAACCTTTACTTCTCCATTCTCATATAGGTATGCAAGTCTGATTTCTCCGGCAAAATGTCCGGTAAAGGAATCACATGAGAAATCAGAAAAGCTCACTACATGAAGAACCTTTTCCATCTTTTTCATATCCTCAAATGCCATACTTCCATTTAATAAAACCTTTTTATCAAAGCTTCCTGTAGGTTCAATTCCAAGATACTGTGAAAATCTTAATTCACCCTTAATTCTTTCAAGAATTCCATCCTTAATCAGCTCACAATCCTTCATCTTAATTCCTGCCTCATTGTATGGAACACTAGACTTAAGAACAAGATTAATTGCTTCACCCTTGATTGTCTCTCCCTGAATTTTAGCGCCTACTTCATAGGTTGAATATTGTGAATATATCTGTGAAGCATCAGCTCTTGATGTATATATTCCCAGTAATGAAGCTATGCTCTTTCCTGAAAGAATGACATTATATTCACCTGCCTTAGGTGCTGTATCTGCTTTAGCCCTGTCAGCAACTATTTTTAGTTTTTCTTCAACTAAAGCTGAAAGTGCTGCCCCATCAAGCTCGTCATATTTAAAATCCTCATACAGCTCAACATCAGCAGGCTTGGTACATTGTACAACAAATTCGCCCTTTACTCTATAGCTGTCATATGAATAATCAACACCACATGAATTATATATTTTCATTACTTTTTTAACTACAAATAATTCTGCCGAATTAATAAAAGCGGTCTCTGAATTATCATTTTTAAATAAAGCTTCCGACATAATTCCTGCTGCCTGCTCAGGTGCAACACCCGCAATACTGCTTTTAGAATAAACCATATCCTCCTTTGTACCATCAATAAGCTCATAACGAGGATTGCGTGCAAAACCCGCTGCATAGTAAGCTCCCTTAAGAGCTGTTCTAATCTCATCCTCTGTCATTCCTGCATAAATGGTACAATCAGAAGCACCTCTCATTTTTGTGCCATCCTGTTCATCATCATTATATACTGTAACTGTATATTCTCTGGTATCGCTAATACGGGTCATATCCAAAGTTTTCTTAACAAAAAACATTTCTGTTGACTGGATTTCTACCTCGTTTACTATATATGTGTCAATATTCTCTTCCTTAAGTGCATTAATAATTAATTCTCTCATAAGCCCTCTCAATTAAATATATTTATATAATTATCCTAAACGAATCTTAGCCTTAATATATGGACCTCCATCAGATACCTTAACCCATTCCTTATAGCCCTTACCACAGAAGCCTCCGCCGCCAAGCTTTACCTCATCAGATACCATAGAAATGGATTTAAGAAGGTCAGGTACATAGCCTGTAAGAACAATTGGTGAGAAAATATTTCCCGTAAATTCACCATCCTTAATCTCTCTGGCAATATTAACCATACACTGAATACCCCAGTTTTTTGGATCCTCCATACCGCTTGTGGCATTCTCAAGCATAAAGCCATAGGAAATAGACTTAATCATATCTTCAAGCTTATCATCTCCTGCCTCGAAGAAGGTATTAGTCATTCTGGTGTATGCCTTTCTCTTATAATTCTCTCTTCTTGAATTACCGGTTGGTGCAGTTTCAAGTCTTAAGGCAGCCATACTGTCAGAAATACCCTGCTTTAGAATTCCCTTTTCTATAACAAGTGTATCCTGTGCAAGTACTCCATCATCATCAAAGAAATAAGTAGCCGTTTCATCAGCAGCTGCGGCACCGTCATGCATATTAACAAGAGGCGAAGCTACATATTCGCCTACATACTGCTCTGCCAATGCTCTTTTCTTAACAAACATATCCATCTCTACGCCATGTCCGAACGCCTCATGAACAATCATACCTGTAACCTCAGGTGAACAGATACAATCATAGGTTCCCGGAATCATCGGCTTACTGTCAAGAAGCTCAACGGTCTTCTTAACTGCTGTTGGTATATCTGCCTCCATAGATTTTAATACCTCTGCACCACCAAGGTTTGAATAACTGTTATAATATGACTTAATTTCTTCATCCTTCTTAGCAAGAAAATACTGCATGCCTGTCATCCACAATACATTCTGCTCCATATCCCTGTTACGTGATAAAAAGAGCTTTGAATACTGCTGCCAGGTAGCACCCACATTACAGTCAAGAATTCTTTCATCCATGCTCTTAGCCTTATTTCTAAGTTCTGAAAGTGACTCAATAATCTTCTCATCTCCCATATCATTTGGATGAAGCTCATACTCTGTACTCTTAGAAAAAGTAAGCGGCTCGTCCGCAAGCACCTTAAGCTTAAGACGTTCAATATCCCCTGAAACTGCCTTTTTTAAAGCGTTAACCTTAGTAATAATCCTCTCCGCTAATGCCTTTACATCCTCAGTAATCTCATTAAACGAGTACTCTGCATATTCACCATTATCATATGCCTTTACCACAAAACCTCTGTTGCATAATATTTCATCATCACCTATATAGGTTCCATGAGCTGACACCCTGTAATCCTTGCTCTTTGAATCCACGGCAAGAATCGAAGCATACTCGAATTCTTCCAAAAGAAGCTCAAGTAAGGCTTTCAGCTGTGGCTTGATTTTTGTTAAATAGTTGCTGCTGTTTACTTTCATTTTTTCCTCCCTAATCTCATTGTATTTTAGCTGTGATATATACACCAGTTTTACTACCCTGTACATTTCTCACATCATTAAAGTATACTGCTAAATTTGTGGAATGTCTATTGAAAAAAAGAAACTGATGTGCTAGAATAAATAAAAAGGTGGTACTAGGCTGTACCCCTTGCAAGTAGAATATGAACCAAAATAGACTGTCCAAGTTTCTCAGGCTTAGGGGCGGTCTATTTTTTGTCTTTATGACATATCTTGATTACAAGACCTATCAGCGAAACAACGAATAACCCAAACTGGATTAACACTTCATATGTAACATACTGCATAGGCATCTCCCCCTTTCTCAAGGGGCAACC
>JAZQLB010000358.1:0-3522 GCA_045542475.1 Lachnospiraceae bacterium
CCAACAAATTTTCTTTGTAAATAGGGCTAATTGTTCACATTTTCCAATCAGTACTGTAGAACTATTATTATTTTTTAATTTATATTTCACTTTTCATGAAACCCCTTTCTTCTTTTGTGCACTTTGCACATTTCTGCTTTATTTTTTTTGACACCACCCTATCAACTTTACTTTTCCATATATACATATGGTATTTTTTAACAAAATCTTTCTAGAAATTAGTACCATTTCATATACAATGTATATATTTTCTGAAAGCATTTACACCAAAACAGGAAGGTTGTCTTAGTCAGATGACTTTTTCTATTACCCAGGAACCATATAAACTCACAAAAAAGGCGGTCATTAATACGACCGCCTTTTTGTATGAATTACTCGTACAATTTAGTTATTAATCTTTCTTCTCTTATCAACGAACTGAACTGCCACAAATGCTGCTCCAGCTAAAACTAATAATACAAGATATAAACCAATATTAGTATTATCGCCTGTTTCAACATCTGTCTTTACCTCAGCTGCTCTTGTCTCCTCATCTGCTTCTACCTCAGCACTTGGTGACTGTGTAGCTGCCTGCGTAGGAGCCTGTGTCTCTGACTGAACCGGAGCCTGTGTCTCCTGCTCAGGATTTGTAAGACTTGTTGGAAGAATTTCATTTGTTAATACATAATCAGAGCAATGAGCAATGTTTGCCACAAAAGCTCCATTTGTTACTACGCCCTCTGCTGCAAGCTCAAACTTAGCACCATTTTCATTATAGTGATAGAAGTATACCTTCTCACCATTATTAAAGTACTTAGCTACATCAAGGGTAATTGATGTGTTAGCAGGAAGCTCGCCTTCATGTGCAAAGCTTACTGTTACAATCTTACTCTTAAGACCTGCAATTGCAGAATTAATAACATCTACCTTAGCACCAATTTCAACGCCCCAGTTCTTAAACTTGTTAAAGTCAATTGTAGTGTTCTTGGCAAATGTCCATGCATAATCTCCACAATCAATTACAACATCCTTTAACTTTAATACTAACTTTATAAAGTATCTTGTCATTGCTGAAAGCTCATCAGCCAAAGCATCATAGTTAATCTCAATCTTAACACCTGATGTAATCTTTTCAATAAGGTTAAGTACATCCTTCATTGTCTTGATATCCTTAAGAGATATGCTGATTACAGCCTCTGATGGCTCTTCCGGCTGTGAAGGTGCCTCTGTTGAAGGTTCTTCTGTTGTTGGCTCCTCTGTTGTTGGTTCCTCAGTTGTTGGTTCCTCTGTTGTTGGCTCCTCTGTTGTCGGCTCCTCTGGTTCCTCTACAATAAGTGTAGATGAATCTATTGAAGCTGTACCTGTCATTCTCGCGCCAACTCCTGTCGGAGCTGCATCTGTAAGCTCAAGAAGACCATTCATATTGATTGTTCCGTCTGCATTTCTTGTAATGTAGTTAGTAAAGTTCTCTGTATCTGTATACTTAAACCAGCTTGCATCAACCTTTGTACCATCTGAATTTGCTGATACAGAACCATCAAAATAATAATTTGTTGCGCCATAGATCTTATTTGTATCCTGTGTTCCCTTTGGCCTAATATTTTCAGCCTCACCTGCAGCAGTCTTATATGATAATACTCCATCAGCCTTATAATCTGTGTTAGCTGCTGTATTAGTGTAGAATGCTACATTGTATGAAAGGTTATTAACTGATGTACTGTTATATACCTGAATATCAGGACAGCTGTTTGAATCAAAGCCCTTTGCCTTATTATTAAATGCAATACTGTTAATGAGCTCATGATAGCCTGAAATACTGTCTCCACCCATCTTGAAACCATTTCCGTTTCCGGCATTAACTTCATTTCCGTTTGCATCAATATCATAACCATTCTTAAATGCTACAGAATTCTTAATTGTTACCTTTCCGATTGCACCTGTCTGAACCTTAGCAAAAAGATCCCAGCCATCATCTGCATTATATGCAGCAATACATCCGTCAAATACGTTACCATCACCAACTGTTAACTTAGCTGCAAATCCATCTGCATCTTCATAACCTGCATCTGCATTTAAATATGAAGTACAGTTAAGAATTGTATTGTATGATGGCCAATCTGCAAAATTGTCAGTTGATAAATATCTGCTTATCTGAATACCTGTATTACCATTTCTGTATGCATAAATGCTGTCAACTACATTGTAGTCACCTGATACCTGCATACCCTTCTGTCCATTTGCTGACTCTGTTACATCAAATCCATAGAAATACCAGTAATCACCGGCAAGTACCATACCTGCACACTTACCATCAAAATCAAATACCGGTCTCTCTGTTGCATCCGGATCAGCAATCATGTAAATCATTGCATCCGCTGTACCATTATTGCCTCTTTCGACCTTAATTGTACTGCTAAGATTATATGTACCACCTGCAAGAACAATAACCTGTCCTGGCGCTGCATACTTAACTGCTGTATATACATCCACAGGATCAGCCTTTGTACCGGTTCCATTTGAAGTACCATTCTGTGAAACATAAATGTTCTTAACATCAAAGCTTCTATATGAAACTGTATGATTAATTACCTTTGGTTCATATGAATCAAGCTTGGTATATTCATCAGGTCTGTAATCTGCATCCGGTGTAAATGTTAATACATAATCATTATTACCTTCTACTAAAGTTACTGTAGCAGGAGCTACTGTAACACCAGTCTTAACCTCAACATCCTTAGCAACTATATTGCCTGTGCTGTCTGTAATAGTAAGCTTACCATCAGCATTAGCATTGAATAAGAATTCATATGTTGAGTTACCTGTTGCTGTTGCAGACTGTACAGTTGTATTAACTGCAACTGTCGCAACCGGTCTCTCCTCTGCCGGAGCATCATTCTCAGGCTCAATTGTTGTAAATGTGATATCTGAGAAAGTAGCCTGTGCATATCTTGCTGTGAAGAAACCTACATATACATACTCAGAATCAATCTGCTCTAATACTTCAGGATCATAATACTTCTTTGTTACTGAATAGCTTCCATCAACTGTTTCATATGTAATGAAGTATCCTGTATTATTCTTCTGAATTGTTAAATACATCTCAGTAATAGCATTTCCATCACCGTTATCAGTTGTATTGTTAACACCATTGCCAACAATATTAGTTGCACCCGGATATCTCTGCTCTAATGGATATGAACCGGTCTTGAAATCTGCCTGAATAGTAGCTGTATCGCCACCTTCAATCTTTGCAAGATTATCCGCTGTCACACCATATCTCTCATAAATACCAATACCAATCTTCTGTGATACCTTCTGCTTTGTTGTATCAGTTGTTACTGACTGTGTATCTGCATCCCAGTAGTACTCTGTCTTAGATGCTACAGCCATGTAAGAGTTGTTCCAGCCAGAACCGCCAAGCTGGTCAGCTGCCATAATACCAAAGCCTTCCTGTCCGTTGCTTAACCACCACTGATCAACTGTAACCTTAGCTCTAAGAGTAAAGTTAAGTGATGAAGGTACTGCTGTGTAGTAGAAGTTAAG
>JAZQLB010000359.1:0-5257 GCA_045542475.1 Lachnospiraceae bacterium
TACAAACTTAAAAATTCACATTATTGAAATAATTCTGCTTATAAAGTATAATACATTATTATATTTTATTAAGGAGTCTTATGGTTACGGTAGGAATTATTGCAGAATTTAATCCTCTGCACAAAGGACATGAATATATTATAAGAAAAGCCAGAGAAATAACCAAAGCAGATTGTGTTGTTATTGTAATGAGCGGCAATTTTATGCAAAGAGGAGATATTGCAATTGCCCCTAAACATACGCGTGCCAAAGCTGCCATTAATTGTGGTGCAGATATCGTATTTGAACTTCCCTTTGCCTATGCTACATCCAGTGCTGAAATATTTGCCCAAGGAGGTCTCTCACTCCTTAATTCATTAGGCGTTGATTATATTGCATTCGGTTCTGAATCCGGCGATATAACCCGTCTTACTGCCGCCGCTACAATTCTTGCCAATGAAACAAATGAATTTAAGCAGATATTAAATGATAACCTTGCACTAGGACTTTCCTTTCCGGCGGCCAGAGAGAAGGCATTCCTTGCTTCCGGCGGTGATGCTGATATATTTACTCCTAACAATATTCTTGCTATTGAATATATTAAAGCAATAATTAAAACAAATTCCACAATTAAGCCTGTTACTATTAAGCGTGAGGGTGCGGGCTATAATGATACAGCTTATTATAATGAGAAGCACTTTATTTCTGCATCTGCCTTCCGCTATAAACTTGAGAGCATTACGGATATACATGAAGGTAATGAATTCTTATATAATACTCTGCCACCTAAGAGTGCCAGCCTTATGATTAATGAACATAACAAGGTTTTTCCGTTATTTAATAATGACCTTATGCCCCTGCTCCGTTACAGCCTGCTGATGAATAGCAGCTATTTGTGTGATTTTGCAGATTTTACCCCTGCTCTTGCAGAACGCTTTAATAATCTTAAGGAGAAAAAGGGAAATGATATTTTTGCAAACGGCTACGAAGAATTAGTCCTTAGTTTGAAAACCAAGGATATGACCGCTGCCCGCATAAAGCGTGCCCTACTCCACACTCTTACAGGTTTTACAACAGTTAATGCCAAGGAAGCCATGGAGCTTGCTCTTGAGGGCTCACTTCCTTACGCCAGACTCCTTGCATTTGGTGTACAAGGACAGGCATTTTTAAAGAAAATAAGAAAGGAATCTGAACTCCTTATTATAAACAGCCTTGGCAAAGCTCAAAACAAGCTTACCTACGAGGCAAAAAATCTTATCTCTTTTGATATTATCTCAGCCGACATATATGCATCAGCCATATTTTCCAAATTTAATTACACCTATCCGGATGAGTACAGATTAGAAATAGTTAAAACTCAATAAAATACACCCCTAATTCCATATCATATCGGAATAAGGGGTGTTTTCTATTATCCTAATTATTCAACCTCCAGCATAACTGCCTGAACCAGATATCTTAAATGAAACTGTCTCTCCTCCATAACACATGTAGACAGCGTTAAAAGCTTCGTATCCATGGAATAAGCTATATCCCTGTTAATAAATCCTAGTGAATCCTCCGTTGAAAAAATCTTATTAAAATACGAATTGAAGCCTTCCTCTGTTGATACATTATACCCTAAAATCTGATGTACATTATCTGTCTGATACGCAGCAAATATTTCATATACAAAAACATCCTCCTCGGTATATATGTATACATACTTATTATTATTAAAAAATTCTTCATCCTCATATAAATGCAAATCAGAAAACATTGAACCGTCACGCATATTATGACCATATATGGCAGTATGTCTGTCCATAAAATCCTTGCTGTTATAGTTCTCCGTATATATGCATCCCGGATATCCCTTGGTTCCATTTAAATTATACTCAAGGTAATAGGAATTGTCCGTAGGATGCTGTAACACCGGATAACTCACTCCTGTGTCCGGTATATATATCCATGCATAAATATCCTCTGTAATGTCCCTATGCAAAATATCAAATTTAATAGTTAATTTAGGAACCTCAATTCCATACTGCTCGTAATATTTTTCAATCTTAATATCATATACACCCGGCTGCGGCTCTGTAACCTCTTCAACAATACTTGTTGCCTCCTCTGTTACAGCCTCTGTAATCTCCTCCTCAGCAGCCTCTGTCTCAACAACCACACTGTCAGCCAGTTCTTCAAACAGCCGGTTAGCTCTCCATCTGTTATACTGCCCTGCTACAAGTATTAACACCAATGATATGGTGCACATAAAAAGCACGATTGAAGCTATTTCATATATATTCTGTCTTCCTGTATTTCTATTAGTATTTCTTTTCATCTTACCTTATATCCTTACACAAATAAACCCTGTTAGTGTGCCAAAAAGGCTCTCTGCACCTATATTCAATTATATTATTAACCGTTCTTTTTTTCAATAGCTTTATATCCAAAAAGCCGGAACCAGTTACGGCTCCGGCTTCTCAATTATGATGAAGTTTGGATATATACTTATTATACAGCATACCATTCCGAAAATCTCCTAAATATAATGCACTACTACATTACCAAAGGCATCATCGCCATTAATGTACAGCGTATTCATACCATCAGCTATACACTCTCCATCCTCACAAACAGAGCCGCAGAACTTACTTACATTCATCTGCACTCTCCATGTGGCAGGCACATATAAATCAACATTTCCAAACGAATTATCTATTTTTACGTTAGCACAGCCCTCTGAAAGTATGGCATTATCAAAATATATGCTTACATTTCCAAAGGAACAATCTATATTTACATCCTTAAGATTACTTGAACTTAAGTATCTGACCGCATTTCCAAATGCCACATCACAGTTAAAGCTTTCTTCACTCTCATTAAGCTCTACTACTCCGCCTTTTTTCACCTTCTTGCCATTGTATCTTACAATAACATTCTTTGGGCTGATAAAATTAAGTCCAATTGTGATAAACAGCGCCGCTGCAAGAATTCCCCAAGGTGATATGCTGGTTATACCAAGCTTATCATCATATATGATAGCTAAAAATGCAGTTGAAAATGCAATTCCGCCCCAGTCCAGCTTAAGTAAACTCTTAACTAACCATACTCCAAAGAAAAAGGTAAATATTACTGTCCATATGCTAAGCCCCTTAATCAAGCCCAAACCACTTGCCACTATGTATACCGCCAGCACAATAAATGCTATGCCCCACGCCATTCTTGATGTTTGCCATGTAAATCTTTTATTCATTATAATTTCCTCCTTTTTTCAGCAAGACGCTCTACTAATGCCTTATAATAATTTCTCGATACATATACAGCCTTGTGGCAGTTATTAAACTCCACCACACTGGATGCCGTAAGATTCCTTGTAATGGAATATACATGCTTAAGATTAATAATCGTTGACTTGGATATTCTCATAAAATATCCCGGCAGCAATTCCTCAAGCTCATAAAGCTTATATTCTGTATCGTAGATTTCACTCTTTGTATGTGCGTGAATAAGCTTTTCCTCACTTTCAAAGAAAAGAATCTTCTCAAGCTCAATATAATATTCTATGTTTGCTTTATGAAGTAAAATCGTCTGCTCTCTGCCCGAGCTTTCTATAAGTGCTTCCTGAATTCCCAGTATCCGGTTATCAAGCTGCCTGCAATGAATAACAATGTACTCATCCACCAAGCCCTCGTCTACCTCAATTCTAACTTTCATGGTCTGCTTCACTCCTCATTTGTTCACTCCTCGTTCGCTCACTTTGAAGTTGATATGGTTAGTATAACATCCTCAGATTTTTTGTAAATGGGTTTTGACTAAGAGGTAAAGATAAGAGAATAAGAGGTAAAAATATTCAACTAAAAAATGCTGACACGGACGAACTTAATCAGGGGTGGCGGGATGATATGTACTATGGAGAACACGCTCCCGCTAAGTTGGCTCACGCAGCGGTACATATGGTGCTACAAAACAGCACCGACGATGTTTTTTATCGTCTAGTGTCGGCGGAGCCAAAAAGTTCTCCATAATGCATATCATCCCGCCACCCCTGCGGTGTTCTGTTTCGTGGCAGAATTATATTCCATATAATGTATATTTTGTAATACTATCTAATATTTTACAGCTATCTAAAATATATTTAAAAATCTTCGTCCTTATGGATAGCTCTTACCGAATCCTCATCCGGCAGTAGAACACTTAGAATCTCCCTGCGTTCATCATCTGTCCTTGCATCCTGATAACGCATAATAAGATGTTCCTTGTCAGTTTCGGTAAGTCTGTTATAACCGGTTAAAAATCTGTCATCCATGGCTACTGCATCGGTTATGCCGATTGGCATTAGGCCCATTCCTAAATTTCCCTGTATTGAAAGAAGTCCATTATAATCCATAGTTGCATACCTCGTTTTTTATTTTTAGTATGCATTGATATCTAAAAGACTATGCAAAGAATAGTTATTATATCTTTTTACTCCTCCGAAAGATTATCATAATCCTCGTACTCCCTAGGCACCGCTCCCGGTACTCGTACCGGAATGCCGTTTACCTCCACCTGGTCGTTAATCTGAATCATAAGATAAGCAATTCCATCAATAATTTTAGTTTCAACAAGGTCGGTTCTATCCGATTTAACCTTAACAATAACGTCCGGTGACTTTATCTCGAACTTTCTTGTATCAACGATATTAGTAGCTTGTAGTGGTGTTTTCTCACCAGCCTTAGATATAAAGCTGTCATCGAATTTCTCTAAGCGTTCATCCTCTACGCCGCTGTCTGAAAGAAGCTGCTTTACATCATCCTTATGGAATACATAAGGCTCCGGCTCTTCCTTTTTCTCCTCAATAATCTCATTTACTCTTTCGTGAATGTTTTTAATTACCTCAAAATCGCACTCCTCGCCAAGAGTCTCCTCAATTACAGTCTGGAAGGTCACCCTCTGGTCTCCTGCCGACATTGGCACATTGCAGCCAAGTACAGGCTCTGCAAAGTCAAGTCTAAGCTCGTCAGGCTTTGCTGTATAATATAAAAGGCTATGTATATCCGTGCTTCTGTCATTAAACGCCGGAAAAAGAAAACCGATAGACGGCATATCCACCACCCAGTCCCTCACACGGTTTCTAAAGCAGTTCTCCATCTCAAAATAAGAGAGCCCTGGCTTAGTCAGCGATACAGGACAAATACAGCATAGAATATGTGAATATACCTCGTCCGAAGCATCCTCCATCTCTATATTATCCGAAGTCTTACCCGGAACATCATATGCCTGATGAATAAGCAGAATCAGATAATTATCCACTGTA
>JAZQLB010000360.1:0-8079 GCA_045542475.1 Lachnospiraceae bacterium
GATACATAACCTTATTCTCGAAGTGTGCAAGTAAAGCACCAAGTGTCTTAGGATTAAGCTGATCACCAACAATAATGCTTGATGGACGTCCACCCTCAAAATTCCTGTTACGGTCAGCATCCTCCTTACCGCATGCAAAGGCAACAATCTGTGCTGCCACATTAGCACAGAGCTTCTGCTGGCTTGTGCTGTCCTGAATTACTACATCCCTGCCCATCTGGTTATTCTTAAAGCCAATAAACTGTAATGGCACAATATCAGTTCCCTGGTGAAGGAGCTGATAGAATGAATGCTGTCCGTTAGTTCCCGGCTCACCAAAGATAACAGGACCTGTTGAGTAGTTCACAGGCTCACCAAAGCGGTTAACTGACTTACCGTTTGACTCCATATCAAGCTGCTGTAAATGCGCAGGAAAACGGCTTAAGCCCTGTGAGTATGGTAATACTGCTGTATTCTCATATCCTAATACATTACGCTCATATACACCGATTAATGCATCAAGTAATGCCGGATTAGCAAGTATATCCTCATTCTTAGCAAGCTTATCCTCTGCTGCCGCACCATCCAAGAACTGAGCAAATACCTCCGGACCAAATGCAAGTGATAATACCGCACCACCAACTGCTGAGGTTGAAGAATAACGTCCTCCAATATAATCATCCATAAAGAATGCTGCAAGGTAATCATCACTCTTAGCAAGTGGTGATGTCTCACTTGTAACAGCAATCATATGCTTAGAAGCATCTAAGCCCGCGTTCTTAAGTGCATCCTTAACAAATGACTCATTAGTTAAGGTCTCAAGTGTTGTACCTGACTTTGATACAAGTACAAAAAGAGAATGAGCCACATCAATAGAATTAAGCACTGCTGCCGCATCATCAGGGTCTACATTACTGATGAACTTAGCCTCCATCTTAAAGTTATTATTAACTCTTGCCCAATTCTCAAGTGCCATATACATAGCACGAGGACCAAGGTCACTTCCGCCGATACCAATCTGAACAACTGTTGTAAACTTCTCGCCTGCTGCATTGGTAACCTCTCCGTTATGTACCTTATTAGCAAGCTCAGCAATTCTCTTCTGCTGCTCCACATAGAAGCTTCTCTTATCTACTCCGTCAGCCACAACTGCATCACCTAACTGACCACGTGTCATATGATGAAGCACGAGACGCTTCTCTCCTGTATTAATAACCTCTCCGTTATATAGAGCCGCAAACTTCTTAGTAAGCTGCATTTCATCAGCTAATTTAGCAAGAACCTCAAGCACGTTATCGTCCACCTGCTTAGCTGCATAGTTATAAACAAGTCCATTTGACATTGGAACGCTGTATTTCTTAACACGCTCTGCACCGTTATCGCCTGACATAGCCTCGGCAAGATTAACACGAGCTATATTAGAAAGCTCCTGATATGACGTAATAGTATCTAAATTATTCCAGGTAATCATTGGGGATTCCTCCTTAAAATTTTATACTTTTGCTGTATACGATTATACTATTAAATCAGGATTAATTCAAGTCTATACCAAAATCCCCACAAGCTCCTGCTTATCAACATCCACAAGCCCCTTTGTTGTAATCTTAAGCTTTGGAATAACCGGCAGACACACAAAGGCAATACTGGTAAAAGGATTTCCTTTTTCAACTCCCATAACAGCCATTGCCTGCTTAAGCCTGTCTAGCTCATCCGCCACCTCCACAGCCGATTTCGTACTCATTAAGCCACCGATTTCAAGAGGCACACAGCCTAGTATTTCTCCATCCGCAACAGCAACATAGCCACCACCGATTTTACGGATATAATTCCCTGCCACAGCCATATCCTTATCATTTGTTCCCACTATCACCAGATTGTGAGAGTCATGGGCAACAGTTGAGGCAATGGCACCACGCTTAATTCCGATACCCTTTATAAGTCCAAGTCCTATATGACCTGTATTATGATATCTTTCAGCTACTGCAATTTTTAAAATATCCTTATCAACATCAATTCCACCATTTACGTCAAAATCCACTTCAATAATCTCTTCGTTAGTTATAAGCTGATCGGGTATGGTTTGAATTACTCTGCAAGACTTCTTTCCTGAAGCTATATAAAAATCCGAAGCACTAAGCTCCTTAATATGAACTGAACCAATCAGGTGGACAGCCGAATTGTTTATGGCGGCAGTACCTGCATTATCACACTCCACCAGACTGCCATTCTCAACCACCCTTTTTCCATCAATAAACACATCACTAACCCTGATTTCATCAAGATTGTCAAATATCACAATATCTGCCACATATCCCGGTGCAATAGCACCTCTGTCTTTAATTCCAATACAATCAGCGGCCTGAATGGTCGCCATCTGAATTGCTCGAATTACAGACTTTCCATGCTTTGCCGCAAGTCTCAGCATATGGTCAACATGCCCAAGCTTAAGTATATCCGCAGGATGCTTATCATCTGACACCAGAATACATCTGTGTGCAAAGGGCTCCTCAAACAGTTCAATCAAATCCACCAGATTCTTGGCAAAGCTGCCCTCTCTAATCATGACCCACTGCCCCTTACGAATCCGCTCCTTTGCCTCCTCCACATTGGAACATTCATGGTCATCCCTTATTCCGGCACTGATATATTTATCCAGTTCCCTGCCACTTAATAAAGGGGCATGTCCGTTTATTGTAAGACCTTTAGCCTTGGCAGAATTAAGCTTCTTTAACACCTCTGCATTATCATTAATTACACCCGGATAATTCATCATTTCACCAAACCCCAATACACATGGTTCATCATAGAATCCCTCCAGCTCCTTAGCATCAAGCACAGCTCCTGACTCATCAAAGCCTGTTGCCGGTACGCATGAAGGCAGCATTATAAATACATTCAATGGAATATCCTTGCTCTCCTCTATCATATATCGTATTCCATCCCTGCCACAGACATTAGCAATCTCATGCGGGTCTGCAACAATTGAAGTGGTTCCATGAAGCATACACACCTTTGACAGTTCCCTTGGAGAAAGCATTGTGCTTTCGATATGGATATGTCCGTCAATAAAGCCCGGCGCCACATATTTTCCGGTGGCATCAACAACCATATCCGCATCCTGCCCGTTATAGGCTCCAACACCTATAATTCTGCTTCCATCCAGCAAAATATTTGTCTGCTCTATCTCGCCTGTAAAAACATTGATTAGTTTTCCGTTTTTAATAAGAATTTTCATGGCAGCACCTCCTGTTGAAATTATATAATTATAGTTTATCACAATATTTCAAACATCTGATATCCATTTTTTACACCCAAAGTACTTTTTATCCACATCATTATTATGTTCTAATATACTTTTTTTACAATGGACGGCTTAAGTTATGAAGAAAAGAGCGTATCACAACCATGACACGCTCTCCTAGTCAATTTTAATTCAATTAATCAATAGCATATGTTATCTTCGAGCTCTGCGCTCCCGCATAATTCATAGCCCATGTTCTTGCATCAGAAGCACTTCTGGTCGCATAGCCATAGTTAGTTGATGGTCTCCAGCTTGTTGCACCTGTTGAAAGGCTTGATACTGAGCTTGATAATACTGAACCTGAATCTGTAAATGCTCCAACGCCCTTATCATCAACTACCTTTCCTGAATAGCTGCCTGCATCAAAGTAATTCTTCTCAGAATAAATATTACAATCCGTATAAGGTGTATAGCCTAAATTAAAGCTATATACGAAGTTATTATAGCAATGGAAATATCCGTAACGCATTAATCCCGGTGCTCTTGTATACACATTGTAGAAGTAGTTATTACAAATAGTCATACATGGATAACCTGTGTATGTACCCGAACCATCATCTCCCGGATAACCAAGGATTAAGCCATACTTATGACCGCCAAAATAGCAGCCCGTTACCGATACAAAATCCGCCTTTAAGCCAACATACATATGCTTATCAACATCATCTGACTGCATTGATGTATGACCTGTAAAGGTACAATGATCTACCCAGAAATTATTACCATTTGAAATGTACATCTGGATATCGTCATTTTCGTTCTGGTCAGCATCATGAGAGAATGTAAGGTTCTTAAAGATTACATTTCCTGAATCGCTGATACATCTGAAATGAATATTGTATAATTCTGCCGCACCAAATGCTCCCACGAAGGTCTTGTTCTGACCTACTGTTACCTTTGTAAGGCTTGATGCTGAAATATCACTTGTTATAACAATTGTATACGCTGTTGAGCCAGATGCATAGGTCTGTAAATCACTTACATTTGATACATATACAACATCACCTAATACACCACCTGTAATTGATGCCTTTTCTGCTCCTGACATATTAAGGCAGTAGCCTGCGAAGCCCTCTGCACCATAGGAATTAAATCTGAAATTCTGTGCTGCACTGCCTGAATATGAGCTTAATATATAATTTCCGCTTGATAAAGTAAGCGCAAGGCTTGTATTTGCATAGTTTACAATCTTATAGTTAAGGTTAGTTCCATTACAGTCTGTCTTTGTAGCAACAATCTTCCAGTACTGTGAGCTTCCACTTGGCGATGAGGTCGTAACAACACTTGCGCCACTTGTTGCACTGTTACTTGCCGGTGCAAGCACCTGACCTGTAGAGGCATTTACAATCTTGTAATAATCGCTTCCTGATTTAACAAGCTTCCATCTGTTAGCTGTAGAGCTTGTAGAGCTTGATACAACTGATGAGCTGCTGTCTGTCACATAAGCACCATCGCTTGTGCTTACAAAGGTCATAAGCTGGTCAGGATATCCGTCTGCATCAATAGCAGAGCTTACTGAACTACTTGAACCTGAAGAGCTTGAGCCTGACGAACTGCTGCCTGATGAACTTGAAGAATCGCCTGTGCTTTCAAGTCTCCAAAGCTGTCCGTTACCGCCCCAGTATGTCCACTGACATACATTTGCTCCGTCCTCTGTTGAAATATTATAAACATCCAGACCCTTTTCGCAATCTGTCAGCTTAGTTAAAATGGCATACACGCCATCTGAAGCCTCATAGAACATAAACTGCTGGCAGTCAAGGCCATTGGCATCCCATATACCGATATTGGTTCCGTCCGTAGTTCCCCATGCATATACGTCAAGGTTATATTCGCCCAGACCGCTCTTTAATACATAGTATCCGTTACCAACATTATCCACATACCATTTCTGTCCCTGTACTCCTGTGCCTGTTCCCTGCTCTACATTGGCACCTGCGTAGCCTGTGTTATTAGTTACCTGAAGATATTTGTTACTGTTAATATTCTTAATATAATACCAGCCCTCTTCAATATATGCCGCTGTTACAGACGAGCTTGTTGAAGTAGTTGTACTTGAAGAGCTGCTTGAGCTTGATGAACTGCTTGATGAGCTGCTGCTTGAGCTTGATGGCCATGAAGCCTGCTCAAAATACCATATCTGATTAGACGAAGCCTTATTAGTATACTGAATTACATTTGCTCCGCTTGTCTTACTTGCGCCTGAAACATCCAAACATTTTGCATGACCTGATACAACTGTTGTAATCGCATAACCATCCCCACTGGCTGTAATTCCAAAGTTCTGTGCTGTCGCACCGTTATTTGAATAAATCTGAATATTGGTACCATTACTTGAGCTGCCGTTAGCAACATCAAGCGATATACCGCCTGTCATATCAGTTGCCGGATGAATGCGATACGTACCATCCCCATTCTCCTCTAATATCCATCTTTGTCCAAGTGACCCTGTTCCTGTAGCCTGAACTACATTTGCCCCGTTACTTGCCGAATCCCCTTCAACAGTGAGATACATTCCACTGTTTTTGTTCTTGATGTAGTAAATATTGCCGCTTTCAGGTGTTACTGCCGCTGCATTTACAGTCTTTGGTGCAAAGCTTAAGCCTGTAAGTACAGTTACAAAAACCATTAAAGCTGCTAACATTCTGCGAGTAAATTTTGACATTTTTCCTTCTCCTTTTCTGATTATAATTTACCGCGTATACTTGTTGGTGATTTTACTATATCAGAAAGCTCCTTTAGGCACAATGCACAAACATTCTTATTGATTTGTGATTTTTTTATTATTTTTGCACAAGACATGGCTTTAGACCTTATTTGCGGTGACTTTTTACCCATAGAACTAAGAGTCCGTCTGCGAACTCTTGTGCCGCCGAAGTGTCGCATTTATGCGACATCTATCTTCGCTTCAGAGTTCGCATCCCGTCCGGTAGGACTTTATTTACGTTATAGGAAATTAAGGAATTTCTATAACGTAAAAAGAGGTGGAACAGAAAGTCACGAATGACTAATATGCCTCCTCTTCGTCAGTTAATAAATTAATCAAGCATTCACGCATAAAACATATCATATGCCCCTGCTTCATACAAAGAATCTATCATCTCCTTAGAAACACAATCAAAAATTTCCGAGGTTGTATTAATACTATATGAATTAATAACATAATGCTCTTCTTCATATGTGAAATATAAATCCGCATTTTTAACATACCAATCCGGTTCACTTACTGACTGAGCCTTTATTGTGTAGACTTTCAATACATTATTTATTGCTTCTATATTTTCGTAATCTGTATATGCTTTTGCTTTGTGGTATTGTGGTGCTAAATAACCTATACTTTTATTTCGTGTACTTTTCATGAATTGTTTCTCCTTCTCGTTTTAGGTTACAAATTATAAATACCACTTTTCCATATTTTTTCAATCTCTTTTTACATCCAATCTACACTATATTATTAACAACTCGGTACAATTTCTTAACAGTTTTTATATTAAGTTCTGATTTTCCCGACAAACCATTGCACCATTCCAACCCCTTTGCCCCCTTGCCCAAACTCCCAAGAGGACAAAAAAGAAGTAGCCAAACGCATTCATTCAGCTACTTCTCATTTTACATATACTCTTTAAACTGTCGTAAGTTTGTCGTAAGTTACACCCCGTGCAACCCGCAAACCCTTGATTTTACTGGGCTTACTTATCCAAACTCTTCATCGTCGGGATTTTAGGTCAATTTAATTTATTATGACCCTTTTCACTTTAATGAAGCACTTTTGCATTGTTTGTGCAATTTATAGTAACACATTTAAACTACTTACACAACTCTAATTTGTCGTACTTTTGTCGTACAGCACACATTTTGTCGTACTCAGTCAGCCCTACCGGACTCTTTCCTAAAATACATCTAATGTGTGTGCTAAATTGTTCATTGACTCTTGCTTTTTCATATCGGTAACTTCCGCATATATATCCATAGTTGTCTCGATATTAGCGTGTCCCATAATGGACTGAATTACCTTCAAATTCGTTTCTACCTCACAAAGCCTAGAGCAAAAGGTGTGTCGCAAATGATGACATGAAAAATGCGGTATTAACACCGGCTCCCTTCTTTCCTTGGCAGCCTTTACTACTTCATCTGCGTTGTACGATTCGTATATACGCTTAATTGTCCGATTAACTGCTTGGGGATTGTGGACATATCCAAAGCGGTTCATGAATATAAAACCACTCATTCCATCAATCTCCGTTTGGTTAAATCCGTTTTCCTTCTGATCCTCCAGCTCTGCTTGGAGGGCATCGTAAACCGCATCTATCATCGGAATACTGCGTATACCTGCTTCTGTCTTGGGGAGAGATATAGAGAATGTACACATAGCGTGGTCTTTATACTCCGTGCTGTAATACACTAAGCTGTGATTTATGCTAATCATACGCTTTTCAAAATCAACATCTTGCCACCTAATCCCTATTGCTTCTCCAATACGACATCCTGTTCCAAGAAGAAACTTAAACAATGGTGTCCAATGAAAATATGTGGGATTATTCTCTATGTAGTTCATAAAGGCTCTCTGCTGCTCTACTGTTAATGCGTGTCTTACACCGTGGTTTCTTCCCGGTTGCTTCTTTACCTGTGCCATAACCCCGTCACTAGGGTTGACACGGATAATATTATCTCTCACCGCAAGTTGAAATGTTGGGTGTAACACGGTATGTATTGTTTCTAATGTATTGACCTGTATTTTCTTTTCCTTCAGCAAATGCTGATAAAACTGCAACACATCCGAATACTTTACTGATGAGATT
>JAZQLB010000361.1:0-2803 GCA_045542475.1 Lachnospiraceae bacterium
ACTTCATATGTAACATACTGCATAGGCATCTCCCCCTTTCTCAAGGGGCAACCGTTCCCACCATTAAAGTATATCACGCTCTTAGTTTCCCGTAAAGCATTTTTATGTTTCTTTTAAATATCTTTTCATATCTAACAACGAATCAAATACCTTATATAGCTTTGGTCTAATCTCATCCGTTACCGGCAGCATATCCGGTATCATTACAGGCAGCATTCCTGCTGCATACGCAGACTCTAAACCATTATATGAATCCTCTACTGCAATTGCATTCTTCGGGGCCACATTCAAAAGCTCACAAGCCTTAAGATATATATCCGGTGACGGCTTACTATGCTCCACCATATCTCCGGTTACAATTATATCAAAATCCCCCTCAAGACCTGTACTTCTAAGATTCTCAAGTACCTGCTCCTTTCGTGAGGATGAGGCTAACGCCACCTTATATGGACTATTCCTTAGATATTCAAGAAGCTCCCTTGCCCCCTTCATAACCGGAACACCATTGTCGTGAAGCTCCTTTTTGAAGAATTCCACCTTCACTCTCTGGAATTCATCTGTATCAAAATCCTCGCCATAGAAGCTCTTAAGATACGCATTAGTATCCGCCCTGTTCTGTCCGATGCAGACATATGCCGGTTTATCAATATCCTTTATTCCTAATTTCTCTGCGGTTTTAAACCAGCTCTGTACGAATATTTTCTGGGTATCAAATAATACTCCATCCATATCAAAAACAATTGCTTCTACCATAATTCCCTCTCTATTATATCTAATATGTATCATCACTCAAAAACTGTATACAGCAATCCTTAGGTGGCTGTCTTATCACATGATATACATTATAATAATTAGGATATGGACTTACAAGACCCATTGTTGCAAATCCAAACAAAACTCCATTTAATCTCAGCCAAATCCATACCTCTTAAAAGCCAGTAGCTATAAATACATAATTAGGGTGCAACAAGCTTATTGCACCCTAATCCATACTTATTTATGCGTTAAACATAATCTTCTCGCTATTAAACGCCTTAGTCATAACAAACGCAAATATTAATGATACAGCATAAGTCGATACTACTGCAACTATATAATCAAGACTTGTAATCTCCTGTGCTAATATTCCGCTAAATGCCATAGAACTTCCGTATAAAGGAATTGCATACTTTGCTGTACTAGGTGCACCTGTTGAATACATAGTCATAAATCCAATAAAAATAACAAGAATGTACACCGGTGAAATGAAGCTTGAAGCCTCCTTGGTATTCTTTGCAAATACTGCAACCAGACAAATAATTGATACATATAACAGCACAACACCAATCATTAAAATAACAAACTGAATAATCTGCGTTGCGCTAAAGCTGATACTCATTCCACCAAGAGATTCCACACCCATGCTCTTAAACATAACAGGCATTGCAACTATCATTGTTACAACATACATTGCCGCTGACATAATAGAGATAATACCAAGTGAAACAACCTTGCCTAATACTATCTGTGTTCTGTTAATAGGCGATAAAAGCATACTTGCAAGTGTTCCTTTTTCCTTCTCACCTGCAATCATATCCACACCAAGGCTCATTGCTGTTGCAAAGATAAGCATTGTTATGAAATATGGAAGCATCATACCAAGCATCTTTCCCATTGCCTTGTCATTATCCTGAATAACTGATTCAGTATTAGTATAGTCTATAGTAAATACATTAACTGCATCAATCGAACCGAATCTTGTAACTAAAAGGCTCTGCCTATATGCTTCTAACCACTGTGATACAAATACACTTCTTGCCTCTGCGGAATAATCCTCAGACGGATTATAATAAGTTCTTATATCAGGAGCCACAATATTCTCATATCCTGCATCTGCTAAAACTAAGATTTCAAACCCTTCCGGGAAAACAATAAGTAAATCTATGCTTGCATTAAGAATACCATCCTTAATCTCATCTACCGGAGCTCCTGCCTCAATATATGTAATATCCGAGTCGCATCCTGATACCTCAAGAAAATACTTAAATGTCTCCGGTGCATTCTGCATATATACAACAGACCTGTGTGACTCAACATCCTCAACCTGATTATTAATAAGCACTGACATTAATCCGAAAATTGCAATAACAAGAGCTACAGGCATTACGAATAATGACATAATTAATTTCTTATCCTTAAATACTCTTGTAAGTTCCTTTGATATAATCGCTTTCATCCCGTACATATTATTTATCCTCCTCAACATGATTCTTCTTATATAATTCAAAGAATGCATCCTCTAAATCCTTAGCCCCGGTAATACTGTATAACTCCTCTTTTGACCCTTCCGCAGCCTTTTTACCATCGATAATTACAACAATTCTGTCTGCAAGCTTCTCTGCCTCTGACATAATGTGCGTAGAAATAATAACCAGCTTGCCTCTCTTCTTAAGCTCTAAAAGATAATCTGTAACAGAACGTGCTGTAATAATATCAAGACCTGATGTTGGCTCATCAAAAATTACTATCTCCGGGTCATGCACAAGGCTTACCGCAATGGCTGCCTTCTGCTTCATACCTGTAGAAAGCTCCTCTATCTTCTTATTCTCGAAATCAGTTATTCCGAAATAATCAAATAATTCCTTTCTTCTCTCCTCTAGCACCTTTGGCTCAACCTTATGAAGCTTACCAAAGAAATTAAATAAATACTTTGGCGAGAACTGTGGGTCAAGCTTAATCTCATTAGTAAGAAAACCTATTTTGGCTCTAACCTCCTTAGGTTGTTTAACTGTGTCAAATCCGTCCACAGTTATTTTTCCGCTTG
>JAZQLB010000362.1:0-3148 GCA_045542475.1 Lachnospiraceae bacterium
ATTCCCTACAGTACAAATATCGTGATAACATACCTGAACATATCAGAACAAGACTTAGCTCTGCAGCAGAGGCTATAATTAAGCTTGATGCGGAGATGTCGTCAATTCATGATGAAATAACAGATGCCCAGAATTCATTTACCTTTAAGGCAAATATAGTTAATGATATTCTTCTTAACATTCAGAATCTCTATAAGCTTGCCAATAAGCGTGATGTGGTTAAGATTCAGGATGAATTCTTCAGAATATATGAAGAGAATGATTTGGAGCATCTTGTAGCATTCAGCAGGCAGCTGGATATTATTGCACAGGGCTATCGTGCACAAAGCATGAAATAAATTAATTTAACATTAGATGGAGATTATATGGAATTACCGGTTAAATACTTAGATGCCATGAAGGAGCTTCTTGGTGATGAATACGAAGCATATCTTGAAAGCTTTAATGATAAAAGATTATATGGCTTAAGAGTTAATAATTTAAAAATATCTACTGAGGATTTTCTAAAAATCAGCCCCTTTAAGCTGACTCCTGTCCCTTGGATTGAGAATGGCTTTTATTACGAGGAAGAGGATAAGCCTGCGAAGCATCCTTATTATTTTGCGGGATTATATTATTTGCAGGAACCAAGTGCAATGACACCTGCCAATATTCTTCCTATTGAGGAAGGGGATAAGGTGCTTGATGTCTGTGCTGCTCCAGGAGGAAAAAGCACAGAGCTTGGTGCTAAGCTTAATGGAAGTGGACTTTTAGTATCTAATGATATTAGTGCTTCAAGAGCTAAGGCCTTGCTTAAGAATATTGAGGTTAATGGAATTGGCAATGTGCTTATTACCTGTGAGGAGCCGGGAAAGCTTATTAATACCTTTTCAGAATTCTTTGATAAGATTTTAATTGATGCACCTTGCTCCGGTGAGGGAATGTTCAGAAAGGATAATAAACTTATAAAGAGCTGGCAGCAGTCAGGTCCTGAATTTTTTGCTCCTATACAGAAGAGTATTTTGCATCAGGCATCACAGATGCTTAAGCCGGGCGGATATATGCTTTATTCTACCTGTACCTTCTCAAAGGCAGAGGATGAGGATAATATTAAGGAATTTCTTGATAATCATCCTGATTTTTCTATAGTTGATATATTTGATATTAAGAATTATAAAGGCTTTTCTAAGGGAATAGACTTACCGGAGGCAGTAAGAATTTTTCCGCATAAGATGGAGGGCGAAGGTCATTTTCTTGCTCTTTTAAAAAAGGACGGGGAATTATATAAGGACATTCCGGTTGCTGCTAAGCCTGCCAAGCTTCCTGTAGAGCTTACGGATTTTCTTTCTGAGCTTAGGTTTGAGCTTTCACCGGGCAATATTAAAATACAAGGCGAAAAGGTATACTATATTTCACCGCTTGCCGGTAATCTTAAGGGTATTCGTGCACTTAGAACAGGTACTTTGCTTGGGGAACTGAAAAAGAACCGTTTTGAGCCAAGTCAGGCATTTGCCATGACACTTAAGGATGGAGAATATAGCAGTCAGGTTAATTTAACGATTTCTGATGCAGCAGTTATTAAGTATCTTAAGGGAGAGACCATAGAGGTTGAGGACAGTCAGGTTACAGGTAAGGCTTCCATGAAGCTGGTTATGGTTGATGGCTATCCACTTGGCTGGGGAAAATATAATAATGGTCAGGTAAAGAATAAATATTTACCAGGCTGGAGATGGATGTAATGATTAGACTTGATAAGTATCTAGTAGAGATGAGCATTGGTTCACGTTCTCAGATTAAGGAAATGGCAAAAAAAGGCAGAATTACCATTAATGGTGAGGTTGTCAAGGCAACTGACACCAAGCTTGATGAGAACAATGATATTGTTGCTGTGGATGGTAGTCCGGTTGCTTATAAGGCGTATGAATATTATATGCTTAATAAGCCTGCCGGGGTTATATCAGCCACTGAGGACAGACATACTAAGACTGTAATAGATTTAATCACTGATAAATCCAGAAATGATTTATTTCCGGTGGGCAGACTTGATAAGGATACGGAAGGGTTACTGCTTATAACCAATGACGGCGATTTAACACACAGACTTTTATCGCCTAAAAAGCATGTGGACAAGGTATATTATGCCAAGGTGGCAGGTATCGTTACTTCTGAACACATTAAGCAGTTTGCAGAAGGCTTAACCCTGACGGACGGAACCAAGGTGTTACCGGGAGAGCTTGAGATTATATCGGTTGATGAGACTTGTGTAACAGAGCTTATGATGGATGTTTCTGCTGGTGAGACTACAAAAACACAGCTTAAGGGGCTTTCAGAGATTACCCTGACAATCCATGAAGGAAAATTTCATCAGGTAAAGCGTATGTTTGAAGCGGTTGGAACCAAGGTTATATATTTAAAACGTCTCTCCATGGGCTTTTTAAAGCTGGATGAAGCTCTTTTGCTTGGAGAATACAGAAGCCTTACTGAAGATGAGATTAATAAGCTTAAGGAATTATACTAATGGCATATAGATATAGTGATATTTTAGAGAATAAAAAGGCAGTATTATTTGATATGGATGGCACACTTATTGATTCAATGTGGGTGTGGCGTTCCATCGATATTGATTATCTTTCCACCATCGGTTATGAGCTGCCTGAGAATTTACAGCATGAGATAGAGGGCATGAGCTTTTCAGAGACCGCTGTGTATTTTAAGAAAAGATTTAATATTGAGGATGATTTGGATACCATAATGGCACGCTGGAATGAAATGGCGTTTGAAAAATATACCACAGAAGTTACTTTAAAGCCTGGAGCCAAAGAATTCTTAAGCCGACTTAAGGCTGATGGTATTAAGACAGGAATTGCTTCAAGCAATTCAAGATATCTTATTGAAGCTGTGCTTAATGCATTAGGAATCAAAGAGTATTTTGATACCATTGTTACAGCATGTGAGGCAGGAGCAGGAAAGCCTGCACCGGACATATATCTTCTCGCTGCCGGTAATATAGAAGTCATTCCGGCAGAATGTATTGTTTTTGAGGATATTACAATGGGCATTCAGGCAGGTATTAATGCAGGTATGCAGGTATGTGCCGTAGATGATGATTATTCTAAGAATACTACGAATAAAAAGATTAGTATGTCGGATTATTTTATACATGATTATA
>JAZQLB010000363.1:0-7955 GCA_045542475.1 Lachnospiraceae bacterium
ATTTCTTCATAATTGTCTTCAAAGATTTCTTGTAATATATTCATAAGACTATTATGAAGTATAAATGGGAAAAAGAAAACCCCTAATCCCCTCAAGATTGAGGGGCAGGGGAGTTGAAGTGTCGAAGACACTTATTTATAAAAAAATAAAAAAACACTTGACATAGTATCAAAATGAGTATAAGATGTTAGTATCAAATAGATAATATCAAAAAGATAATAACGCTAAAGGAGATTAGTAATGAAAAAGAGACTTTTAATTATGTTAGGTGTATGGGTAGGAATATTTCTTATTGTAATAGGAATTAATGTATATACTAACTTAACAAAGGGTAGTGTTTCTGAAAGAGTAAAGGCAACAGAGGAAGAGCTTGTAGAGGCTGCAAAGAAGATGTCGGAGGACATTGAGGATGGTGAAATATTTATTGACGGTGAGTATTATGAGCTTCCTATTATGGTAGACGAGTTATTAGAGAATAATTGGAAGTTTGATAATGGAATTGATAAGAATCAGCTGTTTGATGCAGAGTCAATTTCATTTGCAACAAATATGTCACAGTACCAGGATTCACTAAATAAAACAATTTGTGTTGAATTAATCAATTACGAAGCAGTAAATCTTCCATTAAAGGAGCTTGCAGTGTACTCACTTGATTTATCGGCATCTACACATAAGAATAAGGTTATTCTGCCACAGGGAATTACATGGGGAAGTACGATTAAGGAAGTGGAAAAGGCTTATGGTGAAGCAGACCATGATAATGTATTTGGAACAGAGGGAAGTGAAACAACGGTTCTTAAATATATAACAGAATATTTTATATATGAGCTTACATTTACCGGAACAGGTGATGATGCAACCTTATGCAATATAGAGATTGAAATGAACCTGTACTAAAATCAACCAGCGGTTGTATATTCTCCAACTATTTTAATGTGGATTTGGCGGGGTTTGGGATATATACTTATATCAGAACCGGTTCGAAATGTTAAAAATAGAAAAGAGGATTAGACTATGAGTGTTGGAGAGAAGATTAAGGAATTAAGAAAGCAGAAAAAGTATACACAGGAGCAGCTTGCTGAATATCTTGATATTTCGTCACAGGCTGTAAGCAAGTGGGAGACAGGAGTGTCCTGCCCGGATATCGATATGCTGGTTAAGCTTGCGGTGTTTTTTGGAACATCAATAGACGAGCTTCTTGATTTTGACAAGTCAAAGCTTGGCATGGAGGTAAACAGAATTGTTGAAGAATCTGTTCCATTAAGAGTAGAGCCGAAGAAGGCAGAGGCATTTTACAGGGCGGCATTGGAAAAGTATCCTAATAATGAGCTTCTTTTAAATTGTCTGCTTATGGTGCTTGAGGATTCAGCAGAAAGAATCAGAATTGGTGAGCAGCTTCTTGAGCACACAACTGATGATGAAATCAAGTATGATGTCATCAGGCTTCTGGCACAGACCTATCATGGAATGGGTGAGGAGGCAATGGCTAAGTACTATGCAAATAAGCTTCCGGAGCTTTATTTCTTAAAGACTGAGATTGAGGCGGTAGTAAGTAAGGGGAAGGAGCAGGAGGCAGCTATAACCCTTACTGAGCAGGTGTGCATGGGTACATTAATTAATATGCTGGCATTAAGAATTGAGAGAGCAGAGGAGAAGTCTGAAAAGGTAAGACTTTTTGAGATAGGAAAGCAGTTTCTTAATATGTATAATACCTCTGAGGAAACGCAGGAGGCTGCAAGAAAGTGCTTTGAGGAGCTTGCTCAGGGGAGCTGCATGAATTTTTATAGGTAGATTGTATAATATTTTACCATTTTTCAAATACTAACTCCATAATCTAGAAATTAATGTTTATGGAGGAAATATAAGAAAATGAAAGCAACAGGGATTGTAAGACGTATAGATGAGCTTGGACGTGTTGTTATACCAAAGGAAATCAGAAGAACCCTTAGAATAAGAGAGGGCGAGCCTTTAGAGATTTTTACAGACCGTGAGGGTGAGATTATTTTAAAGAAATATTCGCCAATTGGTGAACTGGGGGAATTTGCTAAGCAGTATGCGGAATCACTTGCTCAGACCTTGGGACAGCTTGTGTGCATTACCGATAGGGATCAGGTTATAGCATTTTCGGGAGGTCCTAAGAAGGAAATTATGTTAAAGCCTATCAGTAAGCAGCTTGAAAATGCCATTGATGAAAGAGAAAATATTGTTGCCATTAAGGGGGAGAAACGTTTTATTCCTATTATTCAGGGCGAAAATGAGGATTATCAGGCACAGGTTGTAACACCGATTGTATGTGAGGGAGATGCTATCGGAGCAGTAATTATTACAACGAAAGAGCCACGTATTAAGTTCGGGGAAATGGAGCAAAAATTGTCAAATTCAGCAGCAGGTTTTCTAGGAAAGCAGATGGAGAGCTAAAATCGCCTTAAAAGCACGAAAAATAGTACTTTTTTCTTGACAAATGGGCTCAAAACATATATAAATAATTGTGAAGGTTCAATATAAGTTTTTAGAGGAGGACATATTATAATGAACAAGACAGAATTAGTTGCAGCAATCGCTGAAAAGACAGAATTATCTAAGAAGGATGCTGAGAAGGCACTTAAGGCTTTCACAGATGTAGTTGCTGAAGAGTTAAAGAAGGGCGAGAAGATTCAGTTAGTAGGCTTCGGTACATTCGAAGTAGCTGAGAGACCAGCAAGAGAGGGTAGAAACCCACTTACAGGTAAGGCTATGAGCATTCCAGCTTGCAAGGCTCCAAAGTTTAAGGCTGGTAAGGCACTTAAGGATACTGTTAACGCTTAATTTGTTTTCTGTAATAGGAATCAGACATCCCAAGGCATAGGACAACCTAACGCCTTGGGATTTTTGGTATAAAGGAGAGATTGGGATGAGATTAGATAAATACCTTAAGGTATCAAGATTAATAAAGAGAAGAACTGTAGCTAATGAGGCATGCGATGCAGGCAGAGTTCTGGTTAATGGTAAGGTTGCCAAGGCATCTGTAGATGTAAAGGTAGGTGACCAGATAGAGATTGCCTTTGGTACGAAGAATGTCAAGGTGGAGGTATTAGAGATACTGGAAACCACAAAAAAGGATGAAGCCAAGGATATGTTTAAATATTTATAGGCAGCAATGTGGGTGACAACGGAATAAGAAAGTTGGAATATTTACGATGGGACACTAATATACTATTCTATGTAATCCTATAGAGGTTAAGGAAAGAGGTGTTCTATTGGAAGAGAATATTAATGCCCTCACAGGCATGAAAAAAACTCATAAAATATCAGGCTGTAATAGAAAAAATTGCAGCATTTTAGGTGTTACAGATGTTATTTCCTTTGATTTAAATCAGATTTTATTGGAAACGGAATATGGAATGCTTACAATAAAAGGGCAGGATTTGCATGTTGGAAAGCTGTCCGTTGACAAGGGTGAGCTTGAGGTTGACGGAAGACTGGATAGTTTTGTGTATTCAGAGATTGTAACAATGGAAAAAAGGGGAGAATCCCTGTTTAACAGATTATTTAAGTAGCTTGAATATGGAATGGTGAATGCTTTGAAGGAGTTCATGGCTCATGAGTTAAGATTTCTTTTATGGTCCATAGGCTGCGGAGTGGTCTTAGGGGCAGTGTATTGGAGTATTACGGTATTTAGGAGATTTGTCGCACATCATAAATTCTTTGAAAGTATAGAGGATGTTGTTTATTGGATATTTGCTGCTTTTATGATGTTTGCAGTAATACTGGTAGCAAATGATGGGGCGATACGTTGGTTTGCCATGGCAGGCATGCTGTGTGGCATGGTAATTATATCCTATATATTGAAAAAAGTGGAAAAATGCATTACACTTATTTATAATAAGACGTTTTCTGACAAAGTTGATAAGATAAGAAAGGCACGTGACGGTAGGGATGGCGGAAAAGACGGTAAGAAGAAAGAAAGTAAAAAACAGCCGGAATAACAGAAAATATCCCGCGCATAAATATGTTACATATAAGGTTAATTCCGTGGGAGCAAAGCTTGTTACAGTGTTCGTAGTTATTATTTTGGTTGCAGTTATTTGTGGTGCCGTGGGCACTGCCACAAAAGCCATCAAAAAGAAGAATGCAGAATATGATGAGCAGATAGCTATTCTTACCCAGCAGCTGGAGGATGAGGCTGAGCGCAGGGTAGAGCTGGAATATCATTCGGTATATATTACAACTAAGCAGTTTATAGAGGAATTTGCAAGAGAGAAGCTGGGTCTGGTGTTTGAGGATGAATTGATTTTCAGACCGGAGGATAAATAACCATAACCACAAAGGATAATAAGTAAGGGCACCAAAGCGGACTTGTCCGCTTTGTTTTTGCTACAAGACAAAGGGGGAATGTGGTAATGGACAATACTTTATATTCGCAGAGCAAGCTTATGGAATATGCGTTTGCATTTCGTAAGCTGGTTAAGATGTATGATGTGGAAAGTAATAATCCGTTAGCATTGCAGCTTAATGAGACAGCAGCAATGTTGGAACGTGTTTCGGGAAAGGAATATATAGGAAATGTAAAATATGCAGAAATGAAGAGGATGTTAATCAAGTATCTTGGCAGTAGAAGAATCTGTATTGAACATCTTCTTATTATGGAGAATACGCCTGGGAGGCTTTCCATTATTATGAACATTTCCTATGCCGGTAAGGGCTGTATTACGGTAAGGGAGCTGGCTAGAGAAATAAGTTTCTTTTTTAAGCGTGAGTTTTGGGCTGCAAAAGGGGGAAGACAGATTATTACAGGAGAAAGTGGAGAATATATATTTGAAGAAGCCTTACAATACAGGCTGGTATTTGGACGAGCCGGTTGTAATAAGGGTTTTTCTTATATTTCCGGTGACAGCTTCTCCTATATAGAGACAGAGGGCGGCAAATCTGTTGTTACCCTTGTGGATGGTGTAGGAACTGGTGCAGAGGCAAAGCATTTAAGCACTAAGGTCATAGAATTGCTGGAGCAGTTATTGGAGGCGGGTTTTGCAGAGAATGCAGCGGTTAATATGGTTAATTCAATCTTTGCTTCAAATGACTGGGTGGGTAATCCGGCAACAATAGATTTATGCAGTGTTAATGCATATGAGGGTAGTGCACGTTTTATAAAAATGGGGGCTTCGGCAAGCTTTATAAAATCAAAAGAAGGAACACGAATTATTCCGTCAACTTCTCTTCCGGCAGGAGTTATTGAGAATGCAGGCTATGATGAGGCGGTTTATGGATTGTCGGATGGAGATTATATTATAATGGTAAGTGATGGTGTGCTGGATGCATTACCGTTTTATGATAAAGAGAAGAAGTTTAAAGAGTTGATTGAAGAACTGGATGAGAGAATTCCGACAAAGATGGCAGAACGTCTGTTGAACGAAATATTCTTTTATGATGATAAAATAGAGGATGATATGACAATTCTTGTAACAGGAATTTGGAAACGTTAGACGGCTTTGGGAATGGAGCACAGAATGTACAAAAGGGTAGAAGCTTTTATTGAAGAAAATAATATGCTAAAGGATAAGGATATAGTGGTTCTTGGGCTTTCGGGAGGAGCGGATTCAGTATGTCTTTTTCTTATGCTGAATAAATATATTTTGGACAAGCAGGCTGATACAAGACTTGTTGCAGTACATATTAACCATGGGATACGTGGTGATGAAGCAGCAAGGGATGCCGACTTTTGCAGAGATATGTGTAAGGAGCAGGGCACAGAGTATAGGTTGTATAATTATGATGTTTTAGCTTATGCAAAGGGGCAGGGCTTATCCTGCGAGGAGGCAGGCCGCAGGCTTAGATATGAAGCATTCCACATGGTGGAGGCTGAATATAAAGCGGCAGGGCTTAATACTGTTATTGCAGTTGCACATCATAAAAACGATCAGGCAGAAACCGTCCTTCATAATATTGTAAGGGGCTCAGCGCTTAAGGGGGCAATGGCAATCCGCCCGGTGAGGGATGGGATTATCAGACCCTTGCTTTGTCTGGGACGTCAGGAGATTGAAGCCTTTTTAAAAGAACAGGGACAGGAATATTGTACGGATAGTACGAATCTGGAAGATGAATATATAAGAAACAGACTGCGCAACAAGGTAATAGGATATCTTGAAGAGGAGATTAATACGGGAGCAATAACTAATCTTTGTCGCTTTGCTGATAAAATGGCATTGGTGGAGGATTATATAGCAGAGAGAACAGGACAGGCACTGGATAAGTATGTTAAGCATGATGAAAGCTGCGTGTTTATAAAGGATGAGCTTATTACAGAGCATTCTGTAATTGTAGCGGGCGTGATATATGAAGTTCTTAAGAGCCTTTGTGGTTATAGGGATTTGGAGGAAAAGCATGTTAGTTATGTAGAAGGGCTGTTTAAGCTTCAAAGCGGCAGAAGGATTAATCTTCCAAAACAGGTTGTGGCAAAAAGAACTTATGAGGGTGTTTTTGTGTGCAAAGAGGATAAATCAGCCAAAAAGCAGGATATGTTGCAGCTTGCTTGTGTTTTTGATGAAAAAAAGAAATCAATACAGCTTGAATGGAACAAAATAAGGTTTGAATTATCCGTAAAAAGGGTGGAAGAGGTATACGAAGCGTTGGGAATTTCAGACATTTTTAATAAAAATTTTCCGAATGACCTCTATACTAAGTTCTTTGATTATGATAAAATAACTGAATACGCAAATTCTTTGGGAAATATTTCCTTATGTCTTAGGGGACGACAGGCAGGGGATTATATTACAATTGATAAAAACGGACATACTAAAAAATTGAAGCAGTATTTTATCGAAAATAAGATACCGGAGAATGAAAGGGATTGTATTCCTTTATTTGCATTGGGAAATAATATTATATGGATATCAGGCAGGCGCGGGAGTGCAGATTTTTGGTTGGATGAAAGAAGCCGCCTGGTATTAGAGCTTCATATGATTAATTAATGGTGACGGAGGATATTATGAAAGAAAACGTAAGAGTGCTTCTTTCAGAAGAAGAAGTAGACAAAAAAATTGAAGAGCTTGGACAAAGAATCAGTAAGGATTATGAGGGCAGAAGTGTGCATTTATTGTGTGTTCTTAAGGGAGGGGCTCCATTTATGTGCGAGCTGGCTAAGAGAATTACAGTACCTGTTACCTTTGATTTTATGTCAGTATCAAGCTATGGAAGTGGAACTTCTTCAACAGGAGTTGTTAAGCTGGTTAAGGATCTTGACGAGCCGTTAGAAGGAAAGCATGTAATAATTGTTGAAGATATTATTGATTCGGGAAGAACCCTGAGTCATCTTATTAAGCTGTTTGAGAGCCGTAATCCTGCAAGTATCAAGCTGTGTACCCTTCTTGATAAGCCGGAAAGAAGAGTTGTTAAGGATGTTAACGTAGAATATTGTGGTTTTAACATTCCGGATAAATTTGTGGTAGGCTATGGTCTGGATTATGACCAGAAATATAGGAATCTTCCATATATTGGTGTGGTTGAATTTGAGGAGGATTAGTTTTGAAGAGACAGGTTAGAGGCGGAATAATATATATTGTTATTATTCTTGTTTTTATGTATATGTTATTAAATATGGGAACTCTGGGGAATAGTGGTTCCAGCTATGGGATTAATGACTTTAAGGGTGATTTATCAGCCGAGATAGTGTCAAGGGTTGAGATTTCACAGAATTCAGAGGTTCCTACCGGTTATGTAACAGTAACCTTTAAGGATGGAAGTGCCAGAGAGGATTTCTATGTAACAGATGTTAATGAGGTCAGCATGCTGGCGCAGCAGTATCCGGATATTAAGCTTGTAGTTAATGATGTTGTAAGAGACAGTATATTTATGACTACAATATTGCCATTTATTCTAGTGGCAGTTGTAATGATAATTGTTATATCAATTATGAATCGTCAGGCAGCAGGCGGTGGTGGCGGTTCTAATTCCAAGATGATGAATTTTGGAAAAAGCCGTGC
>JAZQLB010000364.1:0-2600 GCA_045542475.1 Lachnospiraceae bacterium
GAATCCTACACTTGAGAATTTTACTAAGCTGATTAAGTTCTCGAGAACGGCAGCTATCCCAATGAGCCGTTATGTATTTAACAGTATCCTTGTTACAGTACTTACAGTAGGATTATCGCTTTTGGCTACAACAGGTGCAGCCTTTGCGTTATCTAAGTTAAAGTTCAAGGGCAGAAACTTAATGATGCAGATTAATCAGGTTGCTCTTATGTTCGTATCAGTAGCGGTTTTAATTCCAAGATATTTAGTAGTATCAAAGCTTGGACTTATTGATTCGGTATGGGCGCATGTTCTTCCGCTTGTTGCATATCCGGTTGCATTATTCCTTGTTAAGCAGTTCGTTGAACAGGTTCCGGATGCACTTATTGAAGCGGCATATATAGACGGTGCTACCGATATGATGGTATACAGAAAGATTATTTTACCAATGATTAAGCCGGCTATTGCTACAGCGGCAATTATGATATTCCAGCAGGTATGGGGTAACCTTGAGACCTCTAACTACTATATGGATACAGACAGCATGAAGACATTAACATTCTATATGAACTCGCTGGTTAATGTTAATAATACAGTAGCCGGTCAGGGTATGGCTGCTGCAGCATCATTAATTATGTTCCTGCCAAATCTGATTCTTTTCGTTATCTTACAGAATAGCGTTATGAACACAATGGCACATTCAGGTATTAAATAAACAGGAGAGACAGCATGAAGAAAACAGGTAAAAAAGTTATAAAACTAATAGCCGCATTCCTGATTGTAATATCTCTTGTATCAGGAATCGGAGCTACATTAGTTAATGCGGAAACACCATATCGTACCTTTACGATTGACGGATATGGTTATGTACAGGAGACACAGACAGCGTATCTTCCTGTTGAAACCATTACCAAATTTGGTGATTTGTTCCTTAGCGGTCCAAGTGATATGTGTGTTACTGAGGATGGCAAGATATATGTGGCTGATACAGGTAACTCAAGAGTTGTCGTGGGTAATACACAGGGGGAAAAGCTTGGTATAATCGGCGAAGGTGTTCTTGTTACACCAAAGGGTGTATATGTTACAGATAATGGTCATGTATATGTAGCAGACAGAGATGCACAGGCTGTATTTGAGTTTGATGCAGATGGTAGTCTTCTTAATACATACACAAAGCCAACCAGCCCATTATATGGAGAGAACTTAAGCTTCCTTCCAATTAAGATTGTAGTAAATGAAGCAGGTGTAATGTACATCATTTGTGAATCAAATACTAATGGTATGGTTGAGATTTCGCCTACGGATGGCGGTACCTTCCTTGGCTATTTTGGAACTAACTTTGCATCACAGGATATCCGTACTATTATTTACAGAGCTATCCTTACAGATGCACAGAGAGCTAAGATGGTAAGTAATATCCCGGCTACACCGGATAATATGGCGATTGATAAAAAGGGTCTTATCTACACAGTTACTCGTGGCGATAAGTTAAGCACTTTAAAGAGACTTAACATTGCCGGAACTAACCTTATTGACCCGGATTCATATGATCCAATTCCGGCGGCAGTAGCAGTTGGTAATCATGATAATGTATATGTAGCTTCTCAGCAGGGTTACATATATGAATATAACAACGAGGGTGAATTACTTTATGTATTCGGTGGTCTTGATGATGGTACACAGCGAGTTGGTCTTTCAACTCTTGTAACAAGTATCCAGATAGATATTAATGATAATATCTACATTCTTGACTCTGATAAGTGTCAGATTCAGATATATGAGCCTTCCGAGTTTACAGACCTCTTACATGAGGCGCTTTACCTTTACTCAAAGGGCAGATATACAGAAAGTAAGGAACCATTAACAGAGGTTCTTAAGATGAACAGTATGTTTGACTACGCTAATAAGGCTATGGGTCGTGCATACTTCCAGGAAGAGAATTATGAAATGGCACTTCATTATGCAAAGCTTGCAAAGGATTATGATGGATATTCAGAAGCCTTCTGGGAGATTCGTAATGAGTGGCTCAAGAGAAATATTGTAACAGCACTTTTAGTTATCGTTGCACTCTGGGCAGCAAATAAGGTTATTAAATTCTTTGATAAAAAGAAGAATATCCTTGCTCCAATAAAGAAGTGGTGGGCTAAGAGAAAAGAGAACCCAACAGTTTCAAGACTTTTATATGCAAGATATTATATGAGCCATCCGATAGACGGTTCATATGGAATTGCAAGAGAAGGAAAGGCATCATGGCTTGCTCCTACAATTCTGTTAGTTGTATTTATGCTGGAGTTTATTATAAATAAGTATTTATGCGGCTTCTTATGGAAGAGCGTAAGAGAAGGCAGATACGAGATATTATCAGATATAGGAACAGTAGTAGTAGTAATGTTTGCACTTACTGCATGTCATTATCTTGTGTGTACTATTAATGAAGGTGAAGGTACTGTTAAGAAGATATATACATACTTCTGTTACAGCCTTATGCCATACATTTTGTTCATGCCGATAATATTCATATTAACTCATGTGCTTACAATTAACGAGGCATTTCTAGTGTCCTTTGCACAGATTATAATGATTGGCTGGATTGTTGTACTTGGATTCCTTGGAATTAAAGA
>JAZQLB010000365.1:0-4400 GCA_045542475.1 Lachnospiraceae bacterium
GAATATGCAAGGGAACATGGGATTGAATTTGTAGAGGTGCAGAAGGTATAGGAAAGGTACAGGAGATATCAATATATGAGAATGTATGGCTATTTAAAGGAGCCTTTTAAGACAAATGAAAAGGATACAATCTATAAGGTCATGATTCATAGTCGTAAGAAGCATGGAACCATGATATATTTGTATACAAGCCCAGAGGCTGTTATGAGTTCATTTGATAACTACCAGCCTGATTTGGAGTCTGCGTTGGAGGACTGGCAGGCTCTGATAGATGAAAGGGGCTGGATTCAATTAGAAGATCCATTACCCGATTGTCAGCAGGATGCATTTTTGCCTATTCGCGTCAAGGGACGTAATACAGGGACACCGCAATGGGGACAGCTGGAGATTTTGAAAGATGGAGTCTGGAAGGATTATTTATTATAGGGAGATTGACATGAAGAATTGGCAGGAAAATGTCATAAGAAACAGACAGGACTACCTTGAAAATATTAAGAAAATAGACTCGTCGCAGTACGAAACAGCCTATGGTAATGCAGGGGTGGATATATTTGAAAGCCTGTCAGAAAGCGATAATGAAGATGTGGCGGATTTTGCAAGAGGAATTTTGGAGGAAATGTAGGACGTGGAATTACAATATAGTGTTGAAGTTGTAGACTTTTACACAGGCTTTGATGGTGAAAAGGAAATTGTTCTTTTTGCAGATAATATGCAGTTACATATCTGGGATGGATATTTTGATTCTATTATGGTTATAGTCTTTTACAAGCAGCTGGAGGTATATGGCGAAGCATTTGGCTTGGCAGGTCAATATCAAACCTGTACAGGATGGTGTGATATACATGCAAAAAAGACCGCTGTGGAGAATCCGAAGAAGGAGCTTGAGATTTTGGAATCCATTGATATTGTGGAAAGTATAAAACAATATAGTCAGAACATGAGTGAGAGCTTTAATGAGGAGGTTATTAAGGTGTATAAGGCTGTGCTTGATTTCTTTAGAAGAGCAGAAGGCATTATATATATCGAGGAGTGGTAAAAATGGAAAAGACAAAAGAGGCAGGAGCAAATTATATGAAACCAAAAACATTAATGAAAAAAGCATATAGTGATATCTTCGGAAAAGAAACAGGTGAGCTTCTTGCCGGATATGCTGATAAGATGTTAAAAATAAACGAGGCAGGCTTAAATGAAGACAACCTGCCAAAATATACAAAGCTTGCAAATAAATTTAATGAACTGCTTGAGACAGTGGGTGGATGTGCAGCAATCAGGGCGTATAATGAGCAGGTCATGGCAGAAAAGAAAATAAGGAAAAAGCAGTATAAGAATTACATAAAGCCGATGGAGGAAAAAAAGCGTGCCGAGGAGGCTAAACAGCGAAGAGAAGCAGAGGCAGTAGAGCGTTTTACTGCATTAGGAATACCACAAGAATGGTATGCATTTTCTCTTGACCCGGATAAGGTTGTCAGATGTGATAAGGAAAGATATGTGTATTATGATTATGACAATATTTCATCTGTGCATAACGATTATCAAAAGCAGAATGTGTATGAGGTTATGTTGGACAAGCTTTTGATGTATAAGAGAAGGATGGAATTTGTTGGGAAAAGAAGCAACCTGTGGATAAAGGATATCTGTGTGGTAAATAACGAAGGTGAACATTTTACCTGTACCAATAATGGAAAATTTAAGTTTGAACATACAATGTATGGCGAGGAGCTTCCGGAGGAATGGAAGCGGGCAGGCTATAAATATAGCAGATATGACCAGTATATGGGAACCGCAACATATGTAAAAACAGTAGATGCTTCGGTATTTAAAGAGCTGTCGGTGACAGTAGTGGTAAGACTATCAGATGCTGAGAGGCCGGAATATGGGAAGGAAGCTAATCAGGCGGAGCTTAGGTATCCTATACCTGAGGAGCTTAGAGAGGATATTCTTAACTATATCAGAAATGATGTAAGACAGTTAGAAATACAGGGCTATGAGCTATTTGACAGGATAGCTGCATATTTCACGGAAGGAAGGTTGATGACAGATGCCAAAAGCATATTTAATAGCAGCAGGAAGTAAGGCGAGGTGTACATTCGGTACGGAGGCCGCTGCCGTGCATAAGACACCTAATGTAGGTGCACTTAATGTAAACGGGCATGATATTTTAACACAGTCAGAGTGTATTCCAAAGGTGAATATTGAGTGCTTTGGCAAGTGTAATGCCAATCCTGCCAATCCTAAGCCTTGTAACCCGGAGGGGGTATGGTTATACCCATGTGATATGTTTGAGATAGGTAATGATGAGGTAATATATAGTGAGTCATGCATGGTATGCAGCTGTGGTGGCGGCGTAATTATGTTCGATGGAGATAAGCAATAATATAATAATAAGCTGGAAAAGGAGATAATCTGAAACGATATGTTTGGGGTTATCTCCTTTTTTGTGTAAATCGTTTGGGGGATTTGTGACCATAGCAATAACTTTTTAAAAAATTTTTCAAAAAAACCTTGACTTAGTATCGAATATGTACTATTATACAAGTGTCGAAAGTATCAGAAAGATACTAAATAAGAATGGACAGTTTCTCGAGGAAGACGAAGACACTATCAGGTATATGTATTTAAGATAAGGAGATTATAGTTATGGGAAGAAATCAGAACATGGAAATATTTGAGGACACGAAGCTGCATTGTATGTTTCATGCCGGATTAAAGGAGGCTATCAATAATTCTAATGATAACCAGAGAATTATTAGAGAGCAGGAACTGTTAGAGGCTTCCGTGCCTATGTATAAGGAAGCGGCAAAGATTATTGTTTCAAAGAAACGTACATATGAAGCTGCAGCAGCATATAAGGACCAGAATGTCTGCGTACTTAATTTTGCATCAGCATCCAATCCGGGCGGAGGTGTTATCTATGGTACAGATGCGCAGGAGGAGAGTCTTTGCAGATGTTCAACGCTTTTCTTTAATCTGGATACTGAGAAGATGTGGAAGGGCTTTTATAACCGCCATAGAAAGCAGAAAAATCCTGTTCATAATGACGATATCATCTATACACCTGATGTAAAGGTGTTTAAGACAGATACTACTGTGCCAAGATTTATGCTTGAGGAAGATTGGTTTAATGTGGATGTTATAACCTGTGCAGCACCTAACTTAAGAGATAAGCCAAGTCATTTCTATAATCTTGGTGATGGTGACAAGAAAGCAGATATTAGTAATGAAGAGCTTTTACGTGTTCATGAACAGCGTTTCAGAAGAATATTGCAGGTTGCAAGCTTAAATGGCAATGATGTGGTTGTTCTTGGTGCATTCGGATGCGGTAACTTTAAGAATCCGCCAAAGATTGTGGCAGAGGCTGCAAAGAAGGTCGTTAAGGAATTTGCACATCATTTTAAAACTATTGAATTTGCTGTATATTGCTCATCAGATGACAGCAGTAATTATCGTGTGTTTGAGCAGATGTTTCATAGTAGAAATGATTATAATGACAGAGTTGCTGCCGTATAAGCTGCAGAACTGGTATTCCGATACCACAGAGTTTTACAGCAATGCAGAGGATAACATGCTTTATATTATGAGCGATGGAAATCAGGGAACCTATGGGGCAATGACTAGTTTGTCCTATCAAAAAATAGAGGCAGTATTGGGTGGAATGGGAGAAGGAGTGTAATAAAAACAGTCTGTATTCAAACTGGAGAAAAAGTCCAATAGTTTGAATATAGACTGTTTTTTATATACATGTAAAATTAATTCTTTGCAAAATCCTCTAAGATAAGTCCCTTATTTCGCTCACATACCATATTAACGCTCCATTCATTAATAAAGAGAAGTAATGGTCTGTCCTTAAGGTCCTTAATTTTCTTCATATCAGAGGTTCCGATAAGTCTTGAAAGGTCAGCTGTACTCTCAGGAGAAATCCAGCGGATATACTCATATGGAAGCGGCTCAAGGCGGATATCTACGCCGTATTCGCTCTCTAAGCGGAATTTCAATACATCAAACTGAAGCACACCAACTACGCCTACGATGATTTCCTCCATTCCGGTGTTAAACTCCTGGAATATCTGGATGGTGCCCTCTTGTGCAATCTGGTTGATACCCTTGATAAACTGTTTACGCTTCATCGTATCCACCTGACGCACTCTCGCAAAATGCTCCGGTGCAAAAGTTGGAATTCCTTCGTAAGCAAATTTATTTGGCGATGTTGTCAGCGTATCACCAATCGAGAATATACCCGGATCAAAGATACCGATTACGTCACCCGCATAGGCAGTCTCAATCATCTTACGCTCACTCGCCATCATCTGCTGTGGTTGCGAGAGACGAACCTTCTTGCCACCCTGAATATGGAACACATCCATGCCAGCTTCAAATTCTCCGGAACAGATACGCATAAATGC
>JAZQLB010000366.1:0-9528 GCA_045542475.1 Lachnospiraceae bacterium
AGAACAACGGATTTGTAATCGATAGAATTTATGATTATGATAGACCCACAGTGTTAAAAGATAATGAAGCCGGATTGGTTAATTTTATGAAGCAGTTCTTTGCTTCTGAATTGGCATTAATGCCTGAACACATACAAGCTATGATTTTCAAAGAGGTTGAGGAATTAACAAGAGACAAGCTTTGGAATGGAGAGGAATGGGTAGCTGATTATCGAAGATTAAGAGCAATCGCACATATCTAAAACAATTTGTAGAGATGTGAAATTTTGATGTAATTGCTTCTGCTTTGTCAATTCATCATTTAGAGAATGAGGATAAGCAAAAACTATTTGCACAAATATATGACAAATTGCCAAGTGGTGGTTTATTTGTAAACTATGACCAGTTTTGCGGTGGGCAAGATGAAATAAACGAATGGTTTAATTCTTATTGGGAAAATCAATTAGCAAAGAGTGGGTTAACCGAACACGATATAGAATTATGGAAAGAGCGAAAAAAATTAGATAAAGAATGTTCTGTTGAGGAAGAAATTGAAATGCTTTGCAAGAGCAAATTTAAGACAATTAAATGTGTGTATTCTTATCAGAAGTTTTCGGTAATTGTCGCCATAAAATAGTTTTCAAACTATGGATTATAAATGCTCAATTTCAAATTATCAACACACTCGAAAATTTAAGCTTTACAAACCCAAACTCCACCTAATCCTCCCCGCCCCCACACAGGCTGCCATATCCCAGAAAAAATAAGACGACAGCCATCATGTTTATTAAGAGAGCTTTTTGTGTCCGTTCAGTCCAGACGATAAAAAACATCGTCTGCGTTGCGTATTTTGCAACGTTATGTACTGCTACGTGACATAACTAAGCGAAAACGCCCTCTCTTAATAAATATGTTGGCTGTCGCCTTGTTTTTTTCGTCCGGTATGAGCTACTCCGTCCTAAGTGCTACAACTGGATCCTTCTTAGCCGCCACCTTAGAAGGAATAAGACCTGCTATAAATGTAAGCAGCATGCTGATAGCAACTAAAATAGCTCCCGCCATAGGAGGCAGCCCTGCTACGTTTGGAATTCCCGAAAGAAGCTTAATAACTGCATTTATCGGAATGTTAAGGAGTACTGTTATTAAAATACCCATTGAACCTGATACAAAGCCTACAATAAGTGTCTCTGCATTAAATACTCTTGAAATATCATGCTTAGATGCACCTATGCTTCGTAAAATACCGATTTCCTTAGTTCTCTCAAGAACAGAAATATAAGTAATAATACCAATCATAATAGATGATACCACAAGTGATATCGCAACAAATGCAATAAGTACATAAGTTATGGCATTAATGATTGTACTTACTGACGACATCATAAGACCAATATAATCTGTGTAGTGAATCTTATTTTCCTCTGACACACTATTATTATATTCTTCTATCTTATCAGAAATTAAATCCTTAGAATTAAAATCAATAGGATAAATATCAATTGAGCTTGGACTGTCAAGGTCAGCCACACCAAAGACCTCCATATTGCTTTCATAGGTAGAAGCAGACTGTGCAGGCTGCATATATGCCTCCATAAGCTGCGCCAGCTCTTCCTCTGAAAGAGTTGCCATATATGCCTGCTGCTCCGGTGTAAGTGTTGACATATCAAATGTCATCTCCATCTCAACCTCTTCACCCTCTGCTGCGAACGGCTTATTCATAATTACATCTATATCAGGATTATCTATCTGCTTCTTAACAATTTCTGAAGCATTAATCTGATTAATCACATACTCTGTAAGAGCTGTTGTATATCCGATTGAACCACTTTCCTTACCAATTGCGGCTTCCGGATTAGGTCTGACAATACCTACAATCTTAAGCTCAACGCCATTGGCAATGGCTGTTTTAAGCGCATCCTCACTATCCATTTCACGAATGTCTGTATAGGTATCTGTATCAGCATTATATTCATAAAAATCTGTGTTTATCACAAGTCTGTACTTAAGTCCAAGAATCTGGTCATAGGTATACTCCGTTCTGGTATTGGTAACCTCTTCGCCTGCTGCTAATTTCTGCATGGTGTCAGCTACCTCTGACTGATCCTTTAACCCCATTGCATATAAGGAGTAATCGCTTACCTGATTATTCTCATCAACAATCAACACTACCTCGTTATAATTTTCAGGCCATCTTCCGGCAATCACATCATACTGTGTGGATAAAAGCTCCTGATTACCAAGCATTTCCTTCCATACATTCATCTGCGAACCACCCATCATGGCTGATGAGGATGATGACATGGCAGAAAGCGAGCCCATTCCCATAGAATCCATTACAGTACTTGGATTAACCTGCACCACCTTATCTGTAGTGTCTTCAACATATATATTGAGAACAGTGCTATAGCCATACTTTATATCACTTACCAATGCATCAAAGCCATTAGCATCATCCTCAATAAACGCCTTGAAATCACGAAGATTATTAACCGTAACCTCTGACATCATGGCATTTAACATATCTCCTACAATGTTGTTTGAATATATCTTACCATCTTCACGGTTAGCAGCGGCCTCCTCCTTCGCGCCCATCATACTGACCATCATACTGCTCATATCAACCTGCTCTTCCACAATATTGATTGGGTATGATGAAAGGGTATCTTCTTCCACCTTCTTAATATAAGCGTTAAAACCGCTTGATAGCGAAAGAATAAGTGCTATTCCTATAATACCGATGCTTCCTGCAAATGCAGTAAGAATAGTTCTTCCCTTTTTGGTCATAAGATTATTAAAGCTTAAAGACATGGCTGTTAAAAATGACATTGAAGTCTTCTTATTTTTCTTAGCCTCTGATTTCTCTTCCTTTGCTGTATAAGGATTACTGTCATCAATAACCTTACCATCCAAAAGCTTGATAATTCTGGTAGAATACTGCTGTGCCAGTTCAGGGTTATGAGTAACCATAATAATAAGTCTGTCCTTAGCAATCTCCTTTAACAACTCCATAATCTGTATACTGGTCGCTGAGTCAAGTGCGCCTGTCGGCTCATCTGCAAGAAGAATATCCGGATTGTTAACCAAAGCTCTTGCAATAGCAACTCTCTGCATCTGTCCGCCTGACATCTGATTAGGTTTCTTATGAAGCTGATCTCCAAGACCTACCTTTTCAAGAACCTCAATAGCTCTTCTTCTACGCTCTGACTTAGATACTCCTGATAAAGTAAGCGCAAGCTCCACATTCGATAATACCGTCTGATGTGGAATTAGATTATAGCTTTGAAATACAAAACCTATTGTATGATTTCTGTATGTATCCCAGTCCGAATCCTTATACTTTTTAGTTGATACTCCATTAATAACCAAATCTCCGCTGGTGTATTTGTCAAGGCCTCCCACAATATTAAGAAGTGTAGTCTTACCACAGCCCGACTGTCCCAATATAGAAACAAATTCGCTGTTTCTGAATGTCAAATCAATACCCTTAAGTGCTTCAACAGTTGTATCTCCGCTGGTATAATGCTTGACAATGTTCTTTAACTGTAACATATAATGTCCTTTCCCTTTAAATCATTTATCTGCAACATAGCAAGAATACGCCAAATGTAAGGTTACGTCAATTAAGAAATTATAAATTTTTTGGTAAATGATGGATTTCCTGCTGTATTCTGCTTGACAATTCCTGCATTGGCTGTTTTTCTACCTTGCAAATTTCACGGTCATAGGTGTAGAGACCATTTATCTCATCCTCCACGTCACTTAGCTGAGTATAAATACAACCGCAGACACCTGCCTTAATTCCGGGAATAATCATACGGTTATACATAGCTATGATTCGGTCGGTCAGCTCCTTTGTATCCTTACAGGTTCCATAACCGTAGCTCTTCTTCATACTGTTGCAGTGATTTTTTGCTTTATAAGCAAAGCCCCCGCACTCCGTTACAAAAAGAGGACGTTTTTTTGGCTTAAGCTTAATTGTTCTAAAATATATGTGCTGACTATCAAAATCACTCTTTTTATGAGCAAACCAGCCTGAGGTAGCATCTATAAGCCTTGTTGAATCCAGCCCTTTAACCATATCATACATTTCATCTGCATCAAACTGTCCCCAGCCTTCATTAAAAATGGTATACGCCACGATGCAGGGATGATTATAGATATGCACTATTGTATCCTTGGTATGCTTAATAAATATTCCCTTTCGTCTTTTGCTTGTCCGTTTAAAAATATCTATCCCTCTCTTAAACCCAATTGTAGGCAATGCAGTATCAAAGAAAAAAGAATACTCTCCACTATTAACCATGTCCTGCATAACCAGCATTCCATGCTTATCACAGTAATAATAGAATGCCTCCGGCTCGATTTTAATATGCTTCCTAAGCATATTAAAGCCCAGCTCCTTCATTCTAAGTATATCCTTTTCATATTCCTCAGCAGATTCCGGAGTATAGATTCCATTTTCATAATAGCCCTGATCAAGAACCCCATGCATAAATATAGGCTTTCCATTAAGGCATACCCTGTTAATACCGTTAATATTCTTTATCTCAATTGTTCTAAGAGCAAAATAAGTCTCTACCTTATCCTCTCCCGCAATAAGCTCCATATCATACAAATGTGGATTATCACAGCTCCAATGAACAGCCTTATGACATCTGCCACTATCCGTCACGGTTCCCTCAAGTATAAGCCTTCCCCTATCAGCTTCAAAGCTTCTTGTTATGCTATCTCCATCCGGCAGCTTAATTACCGCCTTAAAATATCTAAAATCACCCTCTATGCTAATATCTATTCCCTCTAAATCAGGAGTTATTTTAAAGGACTTAATATATCTGTCCGGCACACACTCAAGCCACACACTCTGCCATATTCCACTTACGGGAGTATACCACATACCACCCCTGTTTTTACACTGTTTACCATATGGGTAATCCTTGGATAAATCATCCTCTGCCTCCACCCGAAGCAGGTTCTCTCCGTCCCTCTTTACCTGTTCGGTTATATCAAAGGAAAAAGGAAGATATCCACCCTCATGCTCCCCTATAAAACTGTCATTAAGCCACACCCTTGCAATCTGGTCAACCGCTCCAAAATACAGAAGGATTCGACCTGAATCGAATCCCTCCGGCACCATAAATGTCCTGGTATAAATGTTACTTTTCTTAATTACTCCACTAAATCCGGACAATACTGATTCAGGTGCAAATGGAACCTTAATGCGGCTGTCGTTATATTTCCACGTACCATTAAGACTTACGTAAACGCTTCGTCTGCACTGTGGCCGTGGATAGCTTGTCCAAGCTGCATTTTCCTTCATTCCACTTCTCTCCGTTCCTATTATCCTTTATAATTTTTATCCACATATTCCTGAATATCTTTTCTATCCTCTAACATTCTGCAACCGACAATATACTGTCCGTTGTTATCCGTAATACGGATTATCTGTCCCTCCAGTTCTGATGCCGTAGCTATAGGGAAATTCTTAATCTGAAGCTTTACCTTCTTGCCCTTTGCTGCTGCCAGAGACTTATCATAGCCTGAGAAAGCAAAACCACCGGCACTTATATTAACCATCTTACCCGTAATCAAAGTACCTGAATCTCCAATTATCATGTCACAATTATTAGTAATTGGCATACGTGCATATTTCCTACGGTGAAGAACCCTTGGATTAGCATTGATAAGAAGCTTATATTTATCGCCCTTCATATCCATAAGCTTAATATCGTCCCATACATACAATCCATTGTTTACAATAATATTAAGGGCAACCTTGGTATTCTTATCCACCCTGATTCCACGAATTGTTGTCACAATACCATCACTTAAAAGTTCCTCAACAAGACCCTTATGTTCTATTTTATCCTGCTCTATTATACTTAAGTGCATGCCTGTCATAACATCCTTAAGCCCCATAAAGCCGCCCTGTCCCAGCTCTTCAATAAGCTTTCCTACAACATTCTCAATATTACCTACGTTAACATTGGTCTCCACATACTTACTTCTCATAACCTTGGTATTACTGTCTGCATCAGCAATACTCTCCGTCATAAGCTCCATAACCTCACTTACCTGCTTCATGTTCTCAACCATGCTGCCGTTGGATTTCTCAATCTCCTGCATGGCTGCATCCACTACAGAAACATTATCTCCCAGCTTGATTGAATCCTCAGTAATATTGGTAACGCTCTCATTAACCTGAACTACCTTGGTAAGTGTTGTATTAATAAGCTCCAAAGTCTTTGAAATAGCATTAACCATCTTATCAGAAGTTTCCTCAAGATTAGCAAGGGCATTCATAATACTTGTTGATGAGGTCTGTGTTCCACTGCTTAGGTTTCTAATCTCATCCGCAACAACCGCAAAGCCTCTGCCTGCCTCTCCTGCTCTTGCCGCCTCTATGGAAGCGTTAAGTGCAAGCAGATTAGTCTGACTGGTAATGGCTTCAATGGTACCAGTCTCTTCCTTAACCGTACTGAACTCGTTCTTGAAATCCTTTAATATCTTCTCAACCTCTGCTGACAGCTCTGCCATCTCGGTTGTAGACTTAACTACATCCTCAAGCTGCTGTGAGCTGGTCTTTGCATTAGTCACAGACTGCTCCATTAAGGTAACAATCTCCTGAATAAGTGTTGCAGCATTAGCTACCTGCGTATTAATTGTCTCTGTCATCTCAAGAGATGAATCTGTTCTCTCACGAAGTACTGTATTATTAGCAGTTAACTGTTCCATGCTTCCAACTACACTATCCGCACTCTGCTGATTCTCATCAGAAAGCTCTCTAACTACCGTTACACCATCCACAACTGCAGTGCTGGCAGTTTTAACCTGTTCAATAGTCTTTACAACACGGTCAAGATTGCCCTTAACCGAACCAAGCATGGCATCTGAATCAGCATTTATATGATTAAGTGACCTCAAATATCCAAAGTAACACAATATAATAACTGCAAGCTGAATCTCAAACTGATTCATTGCTATTGGTGTTCCTGCAATATTACTCTTAATAAACACTGTAACTACAACGATAATATTAGCAATTCCACATCTGATTAACAGCCACTTATCCTTATAAAGAACCAGCATGCTTGCTACAGGAAGAATATATGAAAAGGTCAGCGGCTCCGGTGTAGTCAGCATTACAAAAAAGTAAAACACGCCATAACCTATACATATAAATTCCCTATATAACCTGGTTGCCCCTCCTCTTATCTTCATTATGATTACTCCTCCAATAAACGGAGCCCAGCATATTGCTAAAAATATCCCGTAAAATCCTATTGTCTTGGCACCTTTAACAACCTCCAATGCATATGCTGCTGTAAGAACTATATTGGCAACCAGCCATACCATACATGCACTTTTATTGGCCTTTGTCTTAAATAACTCTTCATTGTACTCCATAAGCCTTCTCCTTCCGGTATGTAATAATTTGCACCGCTCGCAAACCGATACTTTTAGACTATTTTATCATACTTTTGTAATAAATGCGACTATATTTTTATAAAATTTGTAATATTATTAAATTAATCCTTACATACCTTCCATTAACTGAATTATTATTCTCTTATATCAAAATAAGCTCATATTTTGACATATCCCTCGCCAAAATATGAGCTTCATAATATTATTTTGAAATATTCTTCTTTTTTCTAAGCATTACTCCTGCCACTACACCGGCTACAGCTACTATTGCAAGTACAACTGCCACTATTACCGGCGCAAAAACACCACTATTACCACCCTCTATCACCATAACAATAAAATCTATGCTCTCCGTAGTGGTTGTATACAGATTATCCTCTACTGTCATTGTAAGCTCCACTGCTTTCCCGTCCACATAAGAGTAGAACCTAAGCTGCTCTGATTGTTTCAAATATTCTGAGGTCATTGGAATAGTTAATGTATAATCAGAAACAGGCTTTGCGTTATCATCCATATTATATATAATCATGCTGTCGTTTCTGCCACAGCCCACAGCCATTTTAATATCAGCATAACGTGAATCCGTTTTTTCAAGCATAACGAATTTCAGCATAGGTGATTTTCTGCCGCCATCATATTCTGCTGTTGCAAAGATTCCCGTATTCGGCTCCACTATGGTAAGGGTTCCTTTTGTGGATTCCTCACCCTTCATGGCATTACCCAGCGTAGACAAATCACAACCGTATCCGCAAACTGTTGTATCAAGCCCTTCCACCTGTACCCAAACACCTACTGCACGCATGGCTATGATTCTTGCCAGATTAGGAAGTGCCATTTTTACGCCACTTGGCTGCTTGATATGGTTCATATAATACACATTATCAGCCAGCTCTTCACCCGCTGCTGCAAGCACAGCCTCCTGCATGGTCTCTATATAAGAGTTAAAATATCCCGGCTCATATACCTTGCCTGTTGCCGTAACAGTTCCACCAAGTGCCGCTATCTTAGAGCAGTCCTTCATATAGCTGTGATATAACTCCATAAGAGTATCATTCTGGTATATTACATAGAACAAAGGATACTCCCTATATTTCTTTTCCGCAGACTGTCCGCCTCTGCCACCCCAAAGGTCTTTTTTGTACATCACATCAATATCATAATTAGCCGTAGTCTCGGCGGTACTTGGGTAATAGCAGCCAAAGCTTAAATCATAATCCCAAGGAATAATTGTAGACACACCATCCTCATCTATATACAAACCAAAATTCTGATGCTCCACAAACATATTATCCATCTGACACAGCCAGCTATGTGCCGCAAAATATCTTACAGTCTCGTCCACATTCATTATCTGGTTAAGCAGTTCAAGATACTGCTCACTATTAACATCGATTTTATTTCCTTCAAAATCTGTACCTTCACTTAGGCAGTTTAATTTCCTCACCCACTCCATAACCGTAGGAAGCATATCCTGCACATCTGCATAGGTCTCCTCATCCCACTCCCATAATGGTGAATCATCCTCTAAGAGCTCATCATATAAAAACTGAGTATCCTCCGGCTTACACAGATAACTGCTAAGCTCGTCATCATCCACTCCTAAATATTGCTGCATAATGGGCTCATCAAAGGTTTCCACCATGGCATACACACCATAATACTCACCATTAATATACAGCTTTGCAAGACCATGCTGTGGTGTAGGCAGTCCCATTTCCTCCATTAGCTGCAATGCAAAAAATTCCTTCATCATGGATTTATCAAAAAAGAAATTATTAAAGCTTATTTTACTACAGCCATAAAAATCCTGTGTTTTTCCATAAGCTGCCTTTTTTATATATTTTCCAAAATTAACAGTAAAGGAAAAACGGTCACTTCCTTTATTATCTGTATAGGAATGGGACAGGGTATAATTACCCTTAGTCTTTAGTCCGCAGTAGCCAAGAGTAGTGTCCCCTATGGTAACACTTGTAGTCATTACATATGGCTCTTTATCAGCATTCTGTAACAGATAATTAAGATTGTTATCATCAATCTCTATGTACACGGTCTGCAAATCATCCTTAAGAAAATACTTATTGTATTCTCCATCCTCTGCCTTTCCCTGTACCTTTTCATTAATAT
>JAZQLB010000367.1:0-8494 GCA_045542475.1 Lachnospiraceae bacterium
CCTATATTTTTCATTATTATTCTTCAATAAGTGTACCCATCTTAGCAGGGTTATTATCAATATTCATGGAATAATTGGTATGATATATTACAAAGCCCGGCTTTGCAGCATTAGGCTTCTTTATTTGTTTTTTCTGAACATAGTCAATTTCAACTTTGTCCTGAGATTTTGCCTTAGAATAATGTGCTGCAAGTCTTGCTGCCTCTTCAAAGGTGTTATCAGGAAGCTCCTTATTCTCAGCCTTTACTATTACGTGGGAGCCGGGAATATCCTTGGCATGGAACCACCAGTCATTGCCTGTGGCAAGCTTAAAGGTAAGCTCTTCGTTCTGATAATTGTTCTTGCCTACATACATATGGAAGCCGTCGCTTGAAATATAGTGGAAAGGCTTGCTTGTAATCTTTTCTTTCTTGCCCTTCGGGCCTTTTCTTTTGATATAACCATAGTCAATCATCTCTTCCTTAAGCTCAACTAAATCCTCATATGAAACTGCAATATCAAGAGCATTACTTATGGATTCAAGATGGTCAATTTCCTCCTTGGTTTCAAGGGTAAGCTTGCTAAGGGCTTCGTAGGTACGCTTAAGCTTATTGTACTTGTCGAAATATTTCACACTGTTTTCGCGTGCACTTAAGTCCCTATCAAGAGGAATTGTGATTTCCTCGTTTGTGTAGTAATTAAAGCATTTAAGCTCCTTGGCACCTTCCTCAACGTCATAGCCATAGGTGTTAATAAGCTCGCCGTATATACGGAATTTGTCACGCTTGTCGGTATCGGCAAGCTGTTTAAGCTGTAAATCGTATTTTTTATAATTACGTTCAAGAGCAGTATTGATAATCTGTCTTAAATCGGCACTTCGCTGGCGGATTCTTGATATGGCATTCTTCTTGGCATAAAAGCTTACCAATACATCACTAATTGATGGAATATACTCAATAGTGTGTTCATTTGAATTATCATACATTGTTAGTTCAATTGCAGAAAATTCCACCGGTTCATTATCCGAATATATTATGCAGGGCTTAAAAAAACCATTTTTTATATCATCCATCACATTAGAAAAGATATTAAAAAAATGCAGCTGTTCATTCTCGCTAAGACAGTTAGCGCTTCGCTCGTTATTTACATTGGCAAGGGTGCATACTTCGGCTGCGGATACAGGACTTATACCTGTGAGAGTGGTGTATAATGCTTTTGAAAGCTCTGCGGGCTTAGTGTAAACATTCTCAAAAAAATCATCTTTTGTAATGCTGAGTGGATCAAATTTATTAGCAGTATTAGGAATAAAATATTCACGTCCCGGCAGCACCTCACGCACTGAGCTTACATGTGCAGGAATGTGCTTGATACTGTCAATAATCATATCCTTTTCATCGCAGAATATAATATTACTGTGCTTACCCATGAGCTCAATAACAAGATATTTCCTGCATAAATCGCCCATTTCATCCAAATGCTCAATCTCAAAACGGATAATTCGCTCAAGGCCCGGCTGGGTGATAGCCACAATTCGTCCATTATTAAGATGCTTTCTAAGAAGCATACAGAAATTAGGAGCAGTAAGGGGGCTCGGCTTATTATCCGCAGTAAGATATATAAGCGGAAGGGAAGCGGAAGCGGATATTAAAAGTCTGTACTGCTCCTTATTATTTTTAATTGTAATAATCAGCTCATCCTCCTCGGGCTGGGCTATTTTATATAATCGGCCTCCTATAAGCTTGTCGTTAAGCTCCTTTACAACCGATGCAACTACAAATCCATCAAATGCCATATTTTTTACTCCAATTTTATTATTATTCAAAACAGAATTATTGTAGCATATTTTATTAAGATGTGGTAAAATATTTTTAACTTTATGGAAAAATGCTGGCTTATATTTGGCGGATTAGAATAAAGTTATTAAAAAAATTGGTGGAGGTTCATATGATAAAGAGTATGACAGGCTTTGGCAGACATGAGGCTGCTGATGTTGACAGAAAAATTACAGTTGAGATGAAGTCGGTTAATCATCGTTATCTTGAAACGGGTATTAAGATGCCTAAGAAGCTTAATTTCTATGAGTCTGGAATAAGAAATATTTTAAAAAAGCATATCAGCCGTGGTAAGGTGGATGTATTTATATCTTATGAGGATTTTTCCGAGAATAAGGTATGCTTAAGATATAATGAAGAGCTGGCTAATGAATACATGGGTATTTTTAAGCATATGTCAGAGCAGTTTGGCATTGATAATGATGTGAAGGTTACAACCCTTGCAAGAATGGCAGAGGTTATTACCATGGAGGATCAGGAGGCTGATGAGGACAGCATTTGGCAGTTACTTGAATGTGCTGTTGAGAATGCCTGCAAGCAGTTTGTACAGACCAGAATTACAGAGGGTGAGAATCTTAAGAATGATTTGGTAGAGAAGCTTGATAAGATGCTGGAGCTAGTTGATTTTATTGAGCTTAGAAGCCCTGAGATTGTAAGCGAATACAGAAACAAATTAGAGAATAAGGTTAAGGAGCTTCTTGCCGATTCAACAATTGACGATGGCAGAATCGCCACAGAGGTTACAATATTTGCAGATAAGATATGTGTGGATGAAGAGTTGGTTCGTCTCAAGAGCCATATTGAAAACACAAGAGCAACCTTGCTTGAGGGCGGTTCAGTTGGTCGTAAGCTGGATTTCATCGCTCAGGAGATGAACAGAGAAGCCAACACCATTCTTTCTAAAGCAAGCGACCTTGAGATTACCAACTGTGCAATTACACTAAAAACCGAAATCGAAAAAGTAAGAGAACAGATTCAAAACGTGGAATAGGCATGAGCCGTGCACAGAAAGAGCTATAAGCAATTATGTGCTCGCACAAATAATTACTTATAGCTCTTTCTGTATAGGGCGAAGCCCGTCCATCGAGATGAAGCGCAGCGTAATCGAGATGGTGCACGGCGGGCAAAACCCCAGTCCCATTGCCGAGCGTAGCGAGTGCATCAAAGCACGACATCCCATTGCCGAGCGAAGCGAGTGCACCGAAGCACGACATCCCATTGCCGAGCAAAGCGAGCGCATCAAAGCACGACATCCCATTGCCGAACAAAGCGAGTGCACCGAAGCACGACATCTCGTTGCCGAGCAAAGCGAGCGCACTAACCCGCCACAAAATTACACATTCAGGAGGTACAACCATGAATAAAGGAAAATTAGTAGTTATTTCCGGCTTTTCCGGTGCAGGTAAGGGCACACTTATGAAAGCCTTAACATCAAAATACAATGATTATGCTCTTTCAATATCAGCCACCACAAGGTCTCCAAGAACTGGAGAAGAACACGGAAGAGAATATTTCTTCCTTACAGTAGAAGAGTTTGAAAAAATGATAGCAGAGGAAGCTTTAGTTGAATATGCACAGTATGTAGGCAATTACTATGGCACACCAAAGGCGTATGTTGACGAGCAGCTTGAGTTAGGAAAGAATGTTCTGTTGGAAATTGAGATTCAGGGGGCTCTTAAGATTAAAGCAAAGTTTCCTGAGGCAAAGCTTATCTTTGTTACCACTAAGGATGCGCCTACTTTGATTGAGCGTTTAACCAACCGTGGTACAGAGGATTCTGCCACTATAAAGAAACGTCTTGCCAGAGCATCACAGGAGGCAGAGGGTGTAGAAAGCTATGACCATATTGTTATTAATGATGTGTTGGAAGATTGTGTGGAAACTATTGACAAAATAATTAAATTGGGGCATAATACAGACTGCGATAATATTTTAATTATTAATAGTATTAAGGAAGAGCTTAAGGCTTTTACGGAAGGAGAATAGATATGTTACATCCATCATACTCAGACTTAATGGAGGTTGTTAACAGCGAGGTTGAGCCGGGCGAGCAGCCTATCGTACAGAGCCGTTATTCAATCGTTATTGCTACAGCTAAGAGAGCAAGACAGATTATTGGCGGAGATGACCCACTTGCAACACCTAAGACAGCAAATAAGCCATTATCAGTTGCAATTGAGGAACTTTACGAGTCTAAGGTTAAGATTGTTAGTGAGGATACTACAGAGGAATAAATATATAAAAAGAGCTGTTGTTTTCAAAGTGATGTGTTTAATTTGGTGATAAACCGGACGGAAATATTATTTTAATTAAGAAGGACCGTTTGCACTTAGTTGTGCTACGTAGCGGTACATTAGGCAACAAAGAACATTGCCTAAGTGCCGACGAGCACAAATGCCCATCTTAATTAATATAATATTTCCTTGGATTATCAGACAAAATAACATATCAGATATGAAAATAACAGCTTTTTTTGATAATACACGAAGGGGAGAGTTTGAATATGGAGATAATTTTTGAGATTATTATGGAATTGTTGTTTGAAGGGGGCTTTGAGGGGGCAGAGAGTGATAATACGCCTATGTGGCTTCGTATTGTTTTGGCAACAGTTATGTCGGCTATATATATAGCATTGATAGTAGTTTTTGTAATGATATATATGGAAGACAGGTCAGAGCTTATACTTGGATTAACAATTATAATAGGAATTATTTTAGCATATGTTTTTGGCAGAATGTGGTTTAGGATAGTAAAGAGATTAAGAAAGAGATAATTGTGAGATAGTTATTTTGGGAGGAAGTATGGAATTAATTGAGTATTTAAAGATTATTGTGCTAGGAATTGTTGAGGGAATTACAGAATGGCTGCCTATAAGCAGTACCGGACATCTTATTATTTTCGATGAGTTTATGAAGCTTAATATGAGCGAAGACTTTAAGGAAATGTTTGATGTGGTAATTCAGTTAGGTGCCATATTTGCTGTTATAGTAATATATTTCTGGAAGCTTTTACCGTTGAAATTTGCAAATTCAGATAGTGCGCCTGCAAAGGCTGATAAACAGACTGCTAAAAAAGCATCCGGCAGTAAGGCGACAAATGGTAAGGTTTCTCTTGATATGGATAAGATTATCATGTGGTGCAAAATTATTGTTGCAGTATTACCGGCGGCATTAATTGGCATTCCTTTTGATGATAAAATTGATGCTATGTTTTATAATCCTGTAACAGTAGCAATTACTCTTATTGTATATGGAATTGCCTTTATTGTAATTGAAAGATATCATAAGGGTAAGGCATTTAGTGTAAATGACATTTCGGAGATTACCTTTAAGCAGGCAATAATAATAGGTGCGTTTCAGGTGCTTGCATTAATTCCGGGAACATCACGCTCTGGAGCTACAATTGTTGGAGCCATGCTTATCGGTATCAGCAGAGTAGCGGCGGCAGAGTTTACATTTTATCTTGCGATTCCTGTAATGTTTGGTGCAAGCTTACTTAAGCTCCTTAAGTTTGGTCTGGCATTTACCGCGTCAGAGGCAATCGCACTTGGACTTGGAATGGTTGTAGCGTTTGTGGTATCAGTGATAGCCATTAAGTTCCTTATGGGATATATAAAGAAGCATGATTTCAAAGTGTTTGGAGTATATAGAATTATTTTAGGTGTTATTATTGTTATTACTTTGGTGTTATAGATTTTTATGGCATATAATGTTAATTAAGTCCTTAAACCATTGACAAATTACATAATTAATAATAAAATTAAGATAGAAATAATTATGAAAGGAGTGATTGTATGGCAATTTCTGTTAGTAATGTTTCGGTAAAGAATCTGTTTGGTAATTACTATGCAGGTGCGAATAAGAATGTAACAGGACTTTCAAGCTTATACACCTCTTTATCTGATTATTCATCAATTAGAAGCGGTAGCTATGGTAAGCTATTGAATGCTTACTATGATTCAACAGGTACAAGTGCCGTTAAGTCCCTTTATGGTGATACTTCATCTTCCATTAAGAAAGCAGAAGGAACTGCTGATAAGAAGATAACGGCCGTTAAGGCATCGTCTGATGAGCTTAAGACATCAGCAATGAATTTAGTTGAGACAGACCTGTTTGAAGATGTAGAATCAGTCACGGATGATATTGTTTCTGCAGTAGGTAATTTTGTTAATGATTATAATTCGTTAATCGATGATGCTGACAGTGCGGATAATACTTCCATTTCTGATAAGGTTTCTTATATGACTAATCAGATAAGTTCGTATAGTAAGAGTCTTGAGAAGGTTGGAATTACGATTAATTCTGATAATACCTTATCCGTAGATAAGGATAAGCTTAAGACAGCAGATGTTGATTCTGTTGAAGCTTTATTTAATGGTCGTAATTCGCTTGCATATAACGTTGCTATTAAGTCTACAGCAGTTGGTAGTGCAGCACAGCTTGAGCGTTATTCATCACTATACGGTGCAGGTGGTACATATAGCAGCAGTTATTATAACAGTTCTTATGACTGGTATTTATAATTAAATGTGTAATAATTACGAGGGCATCAGAATGTGACCATTTTGGTGCCTTTTTTGTGAGGTATTTTATGAAGATAAGAACACCTGAATATTATAAGGATTTTAGCTGTATAGGTGGAGACTGTATTGATACCTGTTGTGCAGGCTGGGAAGTAGATGTTGACAAGAAGTCCAGTGCGTACTATAGAAGTGTTTCAGGACCATTCGGCGACAGATTAAGAAGTATGCTGGTTGATAAGCCTATAGAGGATCAGTTTATTTTGCAGGAGAATGCAAGATGTCCTTTTCTGAATAAGGATAATTTATGCGATATATATACGGAACTTGGGGAGGACAAGCTGTGTGAGACATGCACCAATTTCCCAAGGCATATTACAGAGTTTGGCGACACAAGGGAGATTGGAATCTCATTGTCATGTCCGGTAGCTGTTGAGCTTATTATGAAGAGTGATAAGCCGATTGAGTTTGTGGTAGAACAGACAGAGGAAAGACTGACTACCTATAATGATATTGATGCCGAGCTTTATTTTACATTATTGGAGGCAAGAAGGATATGCTATAAGCTGTGCCAGAACAGAGCACTTTCTGTTAATGTAAGAGCTGCATTGACTCTTGATTTTGCAAGGAAGCTTCAAAAAAACATAGGAAAGACCAAAAAGCTTCGTAAAATTATTGAAAAATATTCTGACACAGAATTTATTACAAAGAGAATGGTTAAGCTTGATAATAAGGCAAAAGCTGCCAATACTAATGCGTTTCTTGACTGGCTTAGGGTATATGAAGGTTTGGAGCACATCAAGACAGAATGGATGCCAATTGTCAAATCTACAAAAGACTATATTAATTCAGATTTTAATGCTCAGAATTCCTTTGATGAATTGATGAGATCTAAGGAATATGAGTATGAGCATCTGCTGGTATATTATATATACAGATATTTTTTAAGAGCTGTGTTTGATGAAGAGGTATATGAAAAGGCGGCACTTGGCTGTGTTGCTTTAATAATGCAGCAGCTGTGCGGTGGTGCATTGTATAAGGATAAGGGGGAGTTTGGCTTTAGCGAGCAGATAACCCTTATGCGTATATACTCAAAAGAAACCGAACATTCAGAAGAGAATTTGGAGGAATTATTTAAGCATATCAATGAGGATAAGGCATTTTCGTTTAAAAATATTTTATCCTTGTTATACAGAAAATAAATGCTCCTGTTTTTGGAGGAAGAATGAAAAAAATTATTAATATTATTTTGGGAAAAGGCTTTGTAGTAGGTATATGTATATTAGTGCAGGTGCTGTGGTTTTCAAGCCTGCTTATGAAAGTGACGGAGTATTATATTCCATTGTCGCTTTTTATTAATGTGCTTGCCTTTGCCATGGTACTAAATGTTATTGTGAACAGGGATAATCCGGCATATAAGCTTGTATGGACGGTTGTTATTTTAGTGTTTCCTGTATTTGGCGTATTCCTGTATGCATCCTTTGGCTCATCAGATGTTCCAAAAAGGATGAACAGAAGCTTTAATGCCATTAATAAAAGATTTGATATATACAAGGCAAAGGATAAGGATATAATTGAAGCTTTAGGAATAGAGAATCCTTATATTAAAAATCAATGCTCATATATTTCTAATTATAGCGGCTTTGGCATATATAAAAATACAGATGTACAATATTTTCCGGAGACGGATGTGGCATTTGAAGAACTGCTTGCACAGCTTTCCAAGGCTAAGAAATATATTTTCATGGAGTATTTTGCTTTGGAGGATTCTGTTATATGGGCGAAGGTGGAGGCTATTCTTGAAGCTAAGGCAAAGGAAGGCGTAGAGGTCAGAATTATATATGACGATTTTGGTTGTACAGGTAAAATTACCGGCAAATTTAAAAAGCGGCTTATAAGTAAGGGCATTAAGGTCAGAACCTTTAATCCGTTAATTCCTATTATATATGTATTTATGAATAACAGGGACCATAGAAAGATTACAGTTATTGATGGTATTGTAAGCTTTAACGGCGGTTTTAATATATGTGATGAATATTTTAATGTTAATTGTCATTACGGTTATTGGAAAGACACCTGCGTTATGTTAAAGGGTGATGCCGTTAAGAATCATATAGTTATGTTTCTGCAGATGTGGAATTCAATTTCTGATACGGACGGAAGC
>JAZQLB010000368.1:0-5461 GCA_045542475.1 Lachnospiraceae bacterium
TATATACCGGGTCAGCTATGTCGATTAATTTTTCAATTTCCAATGGTAATTTCAGCTGACGGGTGGTATAATTACCATTGGTGTTGTTAGTTAGTAGCATAATTAATTATACCAAAAAATCGCTGAAGTCTCACGACCTCATCGATTTTTCTTTTATGGGACTTTTTTTACAGCCCCTTCTTTTAGCATGATTAATCTATATAATACTCAATTATACTCCCAAATTACGGTCTCTGACCCAGACCACCCTCTAAGGTCAAGGTCTCTCCTGTCATGTACTTAAAGTCCGGAGAAGCTAATTGCACACATACTCTTCCGATTTCCTTTTCTACATCACCAAAATGTCCGGCTGGTGGAGTATGCACATTCTTCTCAAATGCATCAGGATAAGCATTCTTAAACTGCTCAAGCTGGGCAGTCCATGCCAATGGACAGATAATGTTTACATTGATTCCATCCTTTGCCCATTCAGTTGCGGCAACACGTGAAAGACCACGAATTCCCTCCTTGGCAGCAGCGTAGGCACACTGACCGAAGTTACCAAACAGTCCGGCACCGGATGCAAAGTTAATTACACTGCCCTTAGTTTCTTTAAGATATGGATAGCATGCCTTCATATAGTAGAATGCCGCATATAGACCTGAATACATGGCAAGATTGAACTGGTCAGTTGTGTGGTCTGCCAATGTTACGCCTGATGCCGAAGCCTGTGCGTTGTTAATAAGTACATCTATTCTTCCAAAGGTATCCATAGCCTGCTTAACTACGTTAGCAACAGCAGTCTCATTATCAGCGCCGGCATTTACATCAGCCTGCACAATCAGTACCTTAATTCCGTAAAGGCGCTCAAGCTCCTCCTTTGCAGCCTCAAGCTTTGAAAGATTACGTCCTGTGATAACGAGGTTTGCCCCTTCCTTAGCATATGCGGTAGCGATACCATAACCGATTGAACCACAGGCTCCGTTACTAAGTACTGAACGACCTGCACCTGTAATAATTGCTGTTTTTCCTGTTAAAAATCCCATATTAATCCTCATTTCTGTGTAGCCTTTTTAATATTTATTTGTGAATGGCTGCACATATTCACAAATTGTTCTGTGTTTTTTTACACCGATACATTTTAAGGGATATTTTTATATAATTTCCCTTGCAAGGATTATTATACAGAAAACTGACATCTATAAAAGTATCAAAACGCAAATAAAAAAGGATACCAGAAAACGGCGGCGAGTTAGAAGGATAGAAAAAGGACAGCTTCATAATGAAACTGCCGGTAAGTATATATTTTAAATTACATATTGATATGTGGTGCAAACTGTTTAAGTGCCGCCTGAAATTCGCCCATGGCAGCAGAGTCGTCTATGGTTGTTCCAAATAGATTTTTGCCCTGAATATTTAAAAAATCAACCAGATAAGTAATTTCGCCGATTTTAGTAGAACTTCTGGTTTTGACATATTTGATTGACCTGATGTCACTATATCTTGCAAATCTGTAATCAGGCATTCCGCCGAAGGCAAAAGCTGAGCCTAAGTAGTCTTTGGTGAAAATAAGCTCATTATTCAGACCGACACGGAGCCTGCCAATAGGAGCTGCCATCTGGTTATCAAATTCATCCACCTCATCATCGCTTCTTAAAAGAGAAGCAAGATTCTCTCGCACACCCTTGGCATCATCCTTTTTATCATTTTTCTTGCAAATGAGTAGAACGAAAAGAAGCATAAATGCGCCTAAAGCAAAGATTGGAAGTACGCTTGTGAGCTCGGCACCGTTTATAAGTCCTATAATTCCAAAAATTGCAAACATTACCGGAACCATAATAAGAACGAGCTTATTATTTGATTTGCGTTTCCCCTTAAGTGCATTTACTTCATTTTCAAAATTTTCCAGCCATACTGATTTTTTCATATGCCTGTTCCTCCTTATTAATTTTTTTAGATAATATCATATTAGCATGAAGAAAAATACTTGTGTAGTGTGGTAAAATACCTATTTTAGGGCTTTCCAACCTGAGGTTGGAAAATAAAAAAGTAAAATTCAACTGTTACGTGATTGTTATTTTTTCGAATAATTGCTATGATTTAGCCATAGCTATGAGCGGTAAGCGTTGCAAATATTTGTAACTAAAAAAGAAATGGAGAATTACTATGGAATTAGGAAATAAAATTGCAGAATTAAGAAAAGCCAAGGATATGACACAGGAGAAGCTGGCTACGCTTTTATGTGTAAGCAACCAGTCCGTGTCAAAATGGGAGTCTAACCAGTGCTGTCCTGATATACAGCTTTTACCAAAGCTGGCGGATATATTTGGTGTAAGTATGGATGAGCTGTTCGGAAGAGAAGCAAAAAGGGCTGATACTACGGAGAAGACAGATAATATTGAGAATACAGCTGCACAGAATAAATATGCATGGGCAGATGATAATGTTCTTCGTGTCGTTGTATATAAGGGTCACACACTTATGCAAGCAGAGGAATGCACGGAGCAATTATATACGGTTTATTTTGAATATGAGGGCGAGGCTCTTAATGTGGAGAGCTATATTTCAGTGGAATGTGGAGATGTAGCAGGAAATGTAAAGGCAGGTACCTATGTGGAATGCGGTGATGTGAGTGGGAAGGCAGAGGCTGGCTCTTATATGGAGTGCGGAGATGTAAATGGCAATGTAGATGCAGGCTCCTATGTAGAATGCGGTGATGTGACAGGCGGTGTAGATGCCGGAGGCTATATAGAGTGCGGAGATATAGGTGGTAATGCCAATGCCGGAAATTACATAGAATGTAGCGATGTAGGTGGAAACGTAACTGCCGGCTGTAATGTGGATTGCGGCGACGTAGAGGGTGATGTGTCTGCCGGGGTGAGTGTGGAATGTGGAGATGTTGGCGGCAGGGTAAAATAATCCCATAGATATATTTTACAGCTAATGCCGGAAAATAGGAGGAGATACTACCGCAATGACAAATAAAGAACCATACACCTTAGAGGATGCAGCAGAACTTAACAAACAATACCCAAGAACCTTTATAACACCATCACAGTTAGAAATCGACAGCCTGACTCCGGGCGCACTTGTAAAGCTAATTTTTATTCTGGATGAACCAATAGAAGGCTGCGGTGCCGAGCGAATGTGGGTTGAGATAACTGAAAGAAATGGTGACATATTTTCTGGAATACTAACTAATGCCCCACGCTATATTGAGTCAATTTCAGCAGGGGATACCATCACCTTTTGCAGTAATAACATAGCTGCAATATATGTAAGAGGAGCGGCACCATTTGATAGGGAAAAGTATGCAACCGTCACCAAAAGAGCGCTGGAAAACCGTCAGATTAACTGGGTAGTGCGCACTGATGATTTGGTTAATGAGCAGGATAGTGGATGGCAGTTTTTCTATGGGGATGAGGATGAAGAATATCTGGATGATTATAATAATGGAGTAATTGTTTCTTTGGAGCATGTGTTAAGCTTTGAACCTTTGCTTGAGCGGATATTAGGTGAAATGGGCTTTGGGTATGAATATTCAGAGGAGAAAAATGAGTTTATCAGAGTAGAATAGTAAGGAGAACACATGTTAATTAATACATATACTAATAAGGACTTTATATTGGGCAAGCTCTTAAGTAACAGCATACGCATAAAGGTCGGACATTTTGAAACTAATAAGGGAATCATATACTCCCTCGCTTATGGACATCCTGACAGGAATAATGATTACTTTGAATATGTGCAGATTACTAAGCAGGAATATGAGGCATTTATGGCACAGGAGCAGGAGGACGTGACCGGGCAGGCAGCACAGGAGATATACGCCAATTGGATTAAGGGCAGAAAGCTATTATGCAATGAATTTTTTATGAATCTGGCTGAATATAAGCCTTCATTTACAGAAAACGAGATATAGGGCTGAAAAAATGAGTTATCAAATCTGCTGTATAGCGAATAATTAAAAAAAGGAAATAATATTTCAAAACCAACTATTGAACGTTGGGAAAGAAGTGACGAGCCTATAACAGGTCCAATTGTTTTACTACTTAGGTTGTTAGAAAAGCATCCGGAAGAAGTGGAAGCACTTAGGGTTCCTAAGAAGGAGTATCCGATAAGATTATGGTATATGCACGATAACACATTATGCACCATCATAGATGTGGATGAGGTAAAGCAGCTGGTTCTTAAAGACCTTGATTTACCTTTTTATGACCCATTTATGATAATTGAGAAGACACAGGGACGTATGGCGGAGGATAATTTCTGGATTAAGATAGAGAGGTAGTTGTATGATAAAAGCTATTTTCCTAGACTTCTACGGCACCGTGGTATTTGAAGACGGAGAAGTAATTAAAAAAATATCTCAGATAATCCATGACACAGGCTGCGTAGATAACATATCTGACATCGGTAGCTACTGGTGGAAGGAATTCCAGACCGCATTTACTGCATCCTACGGAGATAATTTCAGGACACAACGAGAGTTAGAATATGAGTCCCTAGCAAAGACCGTACAGCATTTTAACTCTACGGCAGATGCGGTTAAATTGAGCGAGGAGATGTTTGAGTATTGGGGAAGACCGCCAATCTTTGAGGAGTAAAAGGAGTTTTTCGCTAAAAGTCCGGTTCCGATTTATATCGTATCTAACTTTGATGATATAGATATTTTCAAAGCCATATAATATCATGGTTTGAAGCCGGCTGGGGGATTCACCAGCGAGGCAGCGAAAGTTGGTATAGATGCTATATGGATTAACAGAGCTCATAGATAAGTGCCACGAGGCATTAAGTCTGTTGGAAATCTTCTTGATATATTGGATATGCACAATTTCAAATAAGTTATAGATAAGAAAATAAGGCTTGTTTGACCCTGCTAAGGAAAGTTAATAATACAAAAACTCCAGGAAATTTTTGGGGAGTTTTTGTATTATGGTGTAATTAAATCAGAAATAAATGAATTGTAGTCAGCAGCTTCAATTTCAATGGTTGCAAAATCTTCGTCCTTGTTTGCTTCATATATACCGCTTTCGTTTTTTAATGTAGCATATATAGTCCATGTTCCTAACTCTGTATCTATTAGATAGGGCATTTCTTTTTTATATTCATAGGTATATTTTTTTCCGGAAGGTGATTCGGCATGTACATAGATTTGGGTAATATTATCGTCATATGGCGATATATATATACGAAATTCAGCCCCTAGGCTTGTTTTATTGGTGCTAAGCTGAATGAAATAACCGGTTGGAGGAGTACTTGTGGTACTTGGGACACCATCAATTATAATTGTCGTATTATTTCCGTTAATTGAAATATCGGAACCATCAATAACAGTATTATTGTTACCATCGATGATATTACTACTGGATATGCCAGTGTCAGTTTTGGTTTGAGATTCTCCGTTTATAGTTGTTGGGGCTGGTGAATTATATTGGAGTAATAAATATACAAGTGAAGCAACAAAAATAAAAAGGATAAT
>JAZQLB010000369.1:0-2518 GCA_045542475.1 Lachnospiraceae bacterium
CGAACTGTAATATTTTCACTTAAATCCTTTATGCCTGTCTTAAGACAACAGATTCCTCTTATTATAAGTTCTATCTTAACTCCCGCATTAGACGCCTCATAAAGAGCCTTAATTATTACAGGATCACAGAGGGAATTCATCTTGGCGATAATACGCGCCTCCTTGCCTGCTCGTGCATTCTCTGTCTCTCTTCTTATAAGGCTTACAAACCTGTCCTTAAGCCATATAGGAGCAACCATAAGCTTATTCCAAGCAGGTGGCTCAGAATATCCTGACAGCATATTGAACACCGCTGTAGCATCCTCACCAATGGAGTCTGATGCAGTTAGCATACCCATATCTGTGTATAATTTTGCAGTTATATCATTATAATTTCCTGTACCTAGGTGTACGTATCTCTTAATTCCCTCTTCCTCACGCCTTACTACAAGGGCAATCTTAGAGTGAGTCTTAAGGCCTACCAAACCGTAGATAACGTGACATCCGGCCTTCTCAAGCTTTCTGGCCCAGATAATATTATTCTCCTCATCAAATCTAGCCTTAAGCTCCACCAAGACAGTAACCTGCTTACCATTCTCCGCAGCCTGGGCTAAAGCAGCAACTATAGGGGAGTTACCACTGACACGGTACAGGGTCTGCTTAATAGCCAGAACATCAGGATCAACTGCTGCCTGCTTGATAAAGTCCACAACAGGAGTAAACTCATCATACGGATGATGAAGAAGAATATCCTTTCTCTTAATCTGGTCGAAAATGTTCTCCTCACGATTAAGTCCTGGAACTGGCTGAGGAGTATATTTCTTGTTCTTAAGATGATCAAATCCATCTAAACCATTAACCTTCATAAGGAAGGTTAAATCTAAAGGTGCGTTAATCTTATATACTGCATCAGCATTTACCTGAAGCTGTTTCTTAAGTTCCTTCAAAAGACGCTTATCCATATCAGCATCTATCTCAAGCTTAATTACCTCGCCCCAAGCTCTCTGCTTAATCTGCTTCTCAATTTCCTTAAGAAGGTCTGCTGCATCCTCCTCATCAATGGTAAGGTCCGCATTTCTCATAATTCGGTAAGGATGAGCACAAATAATCTCATAGTTAAGGAATAGCTTGTTTAAGTTTTTCTCGATAATTTCCTCTAGAAGAATTATCTCTCTATCATCACCTTCACTAGGAAGTTCAATAACACGTGGAAGCACTGATGGAACCTGAACTGTAGCAATATCAACTACATCCTTCTTCTTATCATGAATAAGTGCTCCTATATTAAGGGTCTTATTAGATATAAGAGGAAATGGTCTGGATGAATCCACCGCCATAGGAGTAAGAACCGGATAAACCTCTCTCTCAAAATACTTATCCACATACTTAGACTGTTTCTCTGAAAGCTCTTCGTAGCTCTTTATAAGCTTAAGTCCGTTGGACTCTAAGGCTGGAAGCAAGGAACGATTAAGTGTGGAATACTGAGTATTCATCATTTCCTTAGTCTCTGGGATAATCAAGTCAAGCTGCTCCTTAGGAGTAAGTCCTGCAATATCCTTCTTAGTAACATCTGCATCCACCAAATCATATAAAGATGCAACTCTAATCATAAAGAATTCATCTAAATTAGAGGCTGTAATACCAAGGAACTTAATTCTTTCGAATAAAGGAATTGTCTTGTCCTTTGCCTCATTTAATATTCTGTAATTAAACAAAAGCCAACTATATTCTCTGTTATAATAATTGTCATACTTTTCTAACTGCTTCTTATCTAACATTTACACAGTCCTCCTTTGTCTTAGAATAGGTCTTATACCATATATTTTCTCAAAGAAATCTGCTCTTGACTCAAAGAGTCCTGCCTCAAGAGCTATATCCTCATAGGTACTGGCTGTAATAATTAGCTGATTATTCTTTACTGAAACACTTAAATCCTCTATCTTCTGGGTATGGCTCTTATCTAATACATTTGCAATTCTAAGAATTGCGGTAAGCTTTGCAATATTCATATAATCACAACCATCAAGCTCCGCAGATACCTTATTCTTACCTGGAAGATAATGAGTGTTGTACTTTACAATATTAGCAACCTCCATACGTTCCTTGTGAGAGAAGCCTATAATCTCTGTATTGGCTATGATGTAGTAAGAATTCTTAGCTGCATCATTCATATTTATGAAATTGCCACAGTCATGAAGTAAAGCACTTATCTGAAGCTGTAATCTCTCAATTTTACCCATTCCATATGGTTTCTTCACAGCATCAAATATCTTAAGAGCGTAATCTGCAATTCGTTCTATATGACTCTTATTACATCTGTATCTTCTTGCAATATTGTGAGCTGACGCAATAACATCCTCCTCAAAATTATGGTCGAATACAACCCTGCTTCCCTCATCCATGTAGTTAGCTGTAATACCGTCATTAAAGTCAACATTTGGGAAATATATCTCCTCTGCCTTACAGTTATTCAGAAAGGACTGATAGATAATTATGTTAGGCAGCATCAGGGTTGCTCTCTCATAAGGGATACCATACT
>JAZQLB010000370.1:0-5528 GCA_045542475.1 Lachnospiraceae bacterium
GACCGCTTGGCCTCCGACTTGGACGAAGTCTTGGACCAGCTAAGCTGCCGGTCCAAGACTTCGTCCGCACCTCCACTCAATTACTCTTTCCTGTTATTCATTAACGTATAGTTAAACTGACTGCCAAATCACCAACATTACCAGAAGCATCTATCACTGAATAATATATTGTTGCAATTCCGTCCTGCTCTTCAATTCTATAGGTAACACTCTCATTAGTTAGTTGATATAATTCTGTTATGGTAACTAAACCTCTCATATATTCATCATTTGCCATTTGCTCACGATTTATTTCTGTAACATTATGATTGAAATTAATTACAGGAGGTGTTGTATCAACAATATTTAGAAAAACCATTTCATAAATATAATTGCCATACATATCCGCTAAAATAATTGTTACAGGATACTGCCCTGGCAATAACCAGCCCTGATAATTACATGCTGCCAATTCTTCCTGGGTATATCCGGTCAGGTCAAAGCCGAGATTAATATATGCTGAGATATCCTCTCCCGCTGTATTATATGCCTTGATATTATATAATTGGTGAAGATAATCAATATCCTTACTTAATATAGAAAACGCAATTGTCCCAAACTCACGACTTATATCAGCAACACCCTCCATATAGGAATATTCCGTATCACACCACATTGAGCTTGCATTGGCATCCGTTGGGTCGGAGGTGAAATTCTTAGGAATTTCCAGTAAATGATTATTAATAATATATTTTGAATCAAGATTATTAATTTCATCAATATTTTTCTCTGATTTAATAATATATATATCTATACCAAGAGGTACATTTTCATATAACCATTTTGCCGCATTTGCAGTAACTGTTACACCATATGAAAAATGCTCCGAGTCATCTTCTATAGCCGAATATGACTCTGCCAATATAGAATTATAATTCCCATACTCAGTATATAAAGGACTGTGTACACTAATTGAAGAATAGGTTGTAAAATATTGTGTATATACAGACTCATATAATTCCGTCCATAGCTTCTTTGTTCCATTTTCATCTGTTGAAATTCTAATTGTTTCTTCATTCCCCAGCATATCATATATATCTTCTGCGACATAGCACCTTGCTGTTGCTATGGTATCTGAATATTCGTTATTCTTATCCAGCTTCTTTACTGCAAGAATTTTGTTATCAAGATAGATAAAAATCGCTGTATCCGTCAGCTTAATATCATCTGTTATAGAAGCTGTTTCATCCGTACTGTTCTCACCAGAAAAAGCACCAGAAACTTCCTGAGAGGAAGTCTCTGATGCGGCCTGTGTAGTCTCAGTCTCCTGATAATCCGTTATAACATTGGTTGTAATTACCGTAATAACGGCTATCATTATTACAACTAGTGCAAGATATATCTTGTTATTATTGTTATGAATAATGCTTTTAAAAAAAGCTCTTTTTTTATTATATATCATCAGATTGTTCTTTCTGCGGTCTCTGCTTTCAGCTTGATATATTGTTTGATTAACTCTACCACTCCGTCAATGCCTAATTCGCTACTGTCAATACAAAGGTCATAGCTCTTGGCATCTCCCCATTTCTTGCTTGAATAATAGTTATAATAATTACTACGCTTCTTATCGGTCTTAACACAAAGATCTCTTGCCTTCTCTTCATTATAACCATAAATTCTCATAATACGCTTAACCTTAGCTGCCATCTTAGCCTTAACAAATACCTTAACCGTATTATCATGCTCTTCCAAGGCATAATCTGCACAACGACCAACAATTACACAGCTCTCGGTATCTGCCAGCTTCTTAATAGCATCAAATTGTGCTAAGAACACCTTATGATTAAGCGGCATATCAATAAAGGATGAGGTTGAATATCCCATTGAATATGTGTCCATAACTAATGAATATAAGAAACTATTAGTTGGCTTCTCATCATGATTATGAAAGAGCTCCTCACACATACCGCTTTCCTTAGATGCGATAGCTAATAATTCTTTATCATAACACTTAATTCCAAGCTCTGATGCAAGCTTCCTTCCAATTTCTCTTCCGGCACTTCCATATTCACGTCCGATTGTTATAATTAATGGTTTACTCATGTGAACCCGCTCCCTTCATTCTGTTAAATTAACAGATAAGATTTTTAACTTTTTATTATTATACAATAATTCTATGTTTTTTGCTACCTTTTTTTCGAATAATTAAATCAATAAAAAGCCCGAAGCAATGTCTAAGACAACTGCCACGGGCTATTCTACATCAAGTTATTCTTACTTGAATAATGAACCTAATGCTTCAAGATCTTCCTTACAATCCTTGCAAAAATTAAGCTCCTCGCCTAAAATCTCGTACTTTGTGCATGACTTCTTCTCGCCACATCCATCGCACTCAACCTTCTTGCAGCCTGCAAGGCTCATAGCCATCATGATTACTGTTAAAACAACAACAGCTAACTTAGAAATTCTTTTCTTCATTGTAATCTCCTCCTTCTCTTCTTTTGTTTTTTTAAAACACATTAATAATATATAACATTTTTACTGTTTTGTAAAATAGATTTTTCTATTTTCTTAATTTTTTTAGACAATCTTTAAAATATTCCGGTAATGGTGCTTCAAATTCCATATACTCATTTGTTCTTGGATGATTAAAGCCAAGAATTCTTGCATGAAGAGTCTGACCCTGTAGCTTATATGGTGATTTGTAGACAGAATATATTTCATCGCCTAATAATGGGTGATTAATGCTTGCCATATGCACCCTTATCTGATGTGTTCTTCCAGTTTCAAGTGTACATCTTATGTAGGAAAACTTATCAAAAGTCTCTAACACCTCATAATGGGTTATTGCTTCTCTTCCTCCTTGAATTACAGCCATTTTCTTTCTATCCTGTAAAGCTCGTCCAATAGGGGAATTAACAGTTCCTTGTGTATCCTTAAAAATACCATGACAGATTGCTTCGTAATGCCTGGTAATTGAATGAACCTTCAACTGGGCAGAGAGGCTCTGATGTGCCATGTCATTCTTACATACCACCAATGCCCCTGTTGTGTCCATATCTATTCTATGGACAATCCCCGGTCTCATAACTCCATTAATTCCTGAAAGCTGGTCCTTGCAATGATACAGCAACGCATTAACCAAGGTTCCGGTATAGTGTCCTGGTGCAGGATGTACAACCATCCCCTTTGGCTTATTGATTATAATGATATCTTCATCCTCATATAAAATATCCAGTGGAATATTTTCAGCAGCTATATTAAGCTCCTCCGGCTCAGGAATGGTTATCTGTATTATCTCGCCCAAAGAAGGCCTGTAATTGGCTTTAACAGGCTTTAATATATCACCCTTTAAAAGGGTAAGAACCTTTTCATCTTTAATCAGCTTTTGAAGCTGGCTTCTTGAATATGCCGATAAAATATCCGAAAGATACTTATCAATACGCTCACCCGCAGCCGCCTCATTCACCTCAATATAGAAGGGCTCATTATACTCAAAAATAATCTCATTATTTGTCATTTAAATTATCTCCGGATGCAGTATTCTTTTTTGAAAAAAATATTCCATCAAATTCTGATTCATCCTTATAATAGAATATTATAAGCAGCCCCATAAATATTGTTGAACAAACAATATAGCAATCCGCAATATTAAATATCGGGAAATCAATTAATTCAAAATATAAAAAATCCTGAACATATCCATATACACTTCTGTCTATTCTGTTTCCGATTGCACCTGCTATAAGTGCCAGTAAAGAAATATTAAGCGGAAGCATTCTCTTTGTTTGTGGAAGTCTCTGATATATAAATAACAGTACTATGCCGAGTATTATAGGAAGCCAGTTAAGCATCTGCGAGCCGGAAAAAAGCCCCCATGCAGCACCTGAATTCTGTGCATATGAAAGTGAAAAAACACCTTTAATAATAGGAATTGCTCCATTAACCCGCAGGTCTGTATATGCCCAATATTTGGTAATATGATCTATTGCTATAAGAACAGCAACAACTACAAGCCCCAATATCATCTGAAGCAAGGTTTTGTGCTTTACATTTGTTGTATTACTCATATAACGCCTCTCCTTATATAATCACCTTTAAAGCATTAAGCATCTCTTCATCAGTAACAGTTTTGTCAATTATAGCATTGCCCATTTTACTTAATAAAATAAATTTAACAACACCCTTCTCCATCTTTTTATCTGATTTAGATACTTCAACAATCTCCTGTGCCAAAATCCCCTTAACTGTCATAGGGAAATTATATTTCTCAATCATTTCCCTTATAGCAAGATTATCGTTATGGCTGATATAACCTCTATCTGCCGATATTTGTGCAGCGCACAGCATACCAAGAGCAACACACTCACCATGATAGAGCTGAAAATTCATCAGCTTTTCAACTGCATGTCCTAGAGTATGACCGAAATTTAGCAGTGCTCTGTCGCCCTTTTCTGTTGGATCCTTTTCAACAACCTCACCCTTAATTAAGCAGCTTCCGTATATCATCTCTATAAGATATTCAGGCTCTAAAGCCTTTATGTGCGCATAATTGTCCTTAAGATAATTGAAATACTCCATGTTTTTAATAAGACCATGCTTTATAATTTCGCCAAAGCCTGAATTAAACAACCTTTCAGATAATGAACTTAATGTAGCAATGTTAATATAAACAAGGCGTGGCATATGGAATGCACCAACCATATTCTTATATTTTTTGAAATCAACACCTGTTTTACCACCTATGCTTGAATCAACCTGTGCAAGCAACGAGGTTGGCACCTGAATAAAATCAATACCTCTTAAATATGTAGCTGCAGTAAAGCCTGTAAGGTCACCTACAACACCTCCACCCAGGGCAAGAAGCATATCCTTTCGCTCAAAACGGTTATCAATCAGATACGCGTACAAATCCTGAACAATTTCAAGGTTCTTATTCTCTTCCCCTGCCGGCATAGTATAAATATATGGTTCATTACCGCTTTGAATAATAATATTCTTTATAATCTCACCATATAGAGGCCCCACATTGGAATCAGTTACTACACATAGCTTAATGTCTTTTATTTCAAGAGCGGCAAGTTCCTTAACAAGACATTCAAAGCCCTCTGTAATAACAATATCATATATATGCTTATTATCTCTTTTAATATCAACCCTTTTTAACATTCTTCTCCTCCTAGATATATTTATTAAGTACTATAAAATATCTGCCCTTTTTTGTTTCGCTTTTAGTGGTAATATACTTAAAACGCCCCTTTCCTCTTACGGAAATAATATCGTCCGCTTTAAGGTTATATGCATTAGTGGTTATTATTTTACCGTTAACAAATACTATTCCGTTTTCTATATAACTGACAGAATGACTTCTTGATTCATTAAATGCAAGGCTTATTACCGCATCAAGTCTTAAAGAAGCAACTGTACCTGTTATTTCTTTAAAAGCAGGTGTAAAATCTCCCGGTAAACCATCCTCTTTACTGCATATCACCATGTCATTACGAACCTTAAAGAGATTATCCAGAATATAATCTGCAATTCTGTCCAAA
>JAZQLB010000371.1:0-7578 GCA_045542475.1 Lachnospiraceae bacterium
AGTACTGATGGCGAACTCGATAATGAAAAGTTTGATTTTTTTGTAAATGAAAAATCAAGAATAAGCTTTTATGGTGATTTTCTTTATCCGCTGGCAACCTGTGCTACCCTTGAGGAGTTCTATAAGCAGGCTCCGGAGGGAAGCTTTAATGATGAGCTCTTTGCATGCAGACGACTTATTTGGGAGAAACTGTCAGAATTTAATATGAAGCTTATTTGTCTTGCACCGGCAGAGTTTATTCATTTTGGAACCACAGATGCATTGTGGAAGTTGGAGACAGAAGAGCTTGGAAGTTATGAGCATCTTGGCTGGAGTAATAAGGTATGTACTGATTATTTGGGAAAGGCGGATATCAGTATAATTAATGGTCACATTTCTGATAAGATTGTAGTTAAGGGTAAATGTTATATAGAGAATTGCAGCATAGGAGAGAATGTTGTAATTGGAAAGGATACAATTATATCAGGGCTTGAGCTGGTAGATATTACAATACCTGAAGCTTGTGTATTGCATGGGGTCAGGCTGCTTAACGGCGGATATGTTGTAAGAGTATATGGAAGAGAGGACAACCCAAAGGAGAAATATCCGGATGCTTCATTTATGGGAACAACATTAGGGGCATATATGGATAAGTTAGGCTTGACTCCGAATGAGGTATGGCAGGGGGAGAGCGAAGATAACTGGTATTTATGGAATGCTGCACTTTTTCCGGTTGCCAAGACCGAAAGAGAGGCTCTTTTGTGGTCATGCAGGCTTAGGGAAGCTGTTATGGCAGATGTAACAGATGAAGTGCTTATTACGGAATATAAGCAGGCTGTCCGTGAGAGCCTGCAAAGCAGCTTTGGGGGAGCGGATGCAATTGATGCCATTACAAGGAAATTTAACCTTACGGAATTAGTTAAAGCGTACAAATTTATTAATAAATTAAAGGCAAGAGTTAATTATGAAGATGCACTTTCGGTATACAAGGAAAGCATAATGACAGAGAAGGAATTTAATCTGCTTATGGATTGTATGGAGGAATGTGCTTATTCAGAGAGAATGAGAGCTTATCTTGCTCTTTCAAAATATATGAAGCTTAGGGGACTTAAGTATATTCGTAACAATGATGAAATATCAGCCCACGATATGGAGAGTATGTGCTTCGATACAATATCGGATACCTTAAAGGCAGGTAATAAATTAGCTCCTTGTGCAGGAATGCCAATTAAAGAGTCAGAGGTTCATATTGAACTGCCTGTAAGAGTTAATTGGGGCGGTGGCTGGACTGATACTCCACCATACTGTAACGAGAATGGTGGCGTTGTTTTAAATGCGGCGATTCTTATTAATGGAAATAGACCTGTTCAGGTATTAGTAAAGAAGCTTGATAAATATCATATTGAGTTCGAGAGCGAGGATATTGGAGTTAGCGGAATTACTGAGGATATAGAGGATGTAAGAGATTGTAATAATCCTTATGATTATTTTGCACTTCATAAGGCGGCACTTATTGCCTCGGGAATAATTCCGGCTGAAGGAGATGTAACGCTGGAAGAAGTACTTAGAAGTCTTGGCGGTGGTATATATATATCTACTAAGGTTATTGGTATTCCAAAGGGTTCAGGCCTTGGAACAAGCAGTATTCTTGCAGGGGCTGCAATAAAAGCACTTGCACAGTTTACAGGAAGAGAACTTACTGAGAACGAGTTATATGAAACTGTTCTTATTATGGAACAGCTTATGAGTACAGGAGGCGGCTGGCAGGATCAGGTCGGCGGTCTGTCTGACGGAATTAAGTATATATATACTGATAAAGGCATTAAGCAGGATATTCAGGTGGCACATATGAATATCCCACAGAGCATGAAGGATGAGCTTTCTAAACGTTTTGCAATTATCTATACAGGTCAGAGAAGGCTTGCAAGAAATCTCTTAAGAGAGGTTGTAGGTAACTACATTAACGGTAGAAAAGAGAGTCTTAATGCACTTACGGAGATGAAAAAGGTAGCAGCCAGAATGAAGGTATCACTTGAAGCGGGCAATATGGAGGAGTTTATTGATGAGATGAATGAACACTGGGAGCTTTCAAGACAGCTTGATATGGGGGTTACCAATACCTGCATTGAGCAGATATTTGCAACCTGTGAGGAGCTTATTGATGCGAAATTCATAGCAGGAGCAGGTGGCGGCGGTTTTCTTCAGGTTATTTTAAAGGAAGGCGTAACCAAGGCTGAGCTTGACGAACATTTGCAGAATGTATTCCAGGGCACTGGTGTGTCAGTCTGGGATTCTGATTTTGTATGGTAAGCATAGGAAAAGAGGTATTAGATGTTAAAGAATATTAATCCGTTATTAACACCTGATTTATTAAAATATCTTGCCGAGATGGGGCATGGGGATGAGCTGGTAATAGCCGATGGTAATTTTCCTGCAGCTTCCATGGCAAGGAATCTTGTAAGGCTGGACGGCAATGGTGCAAAAGAGGTTTTAGAGGCGGTGCTTAGCGTATTTCCACTTGACCAGTATGACAGCAGTAATTTCGTACTGATGGAGGTGGTAAAGGGGGATAATGTGGACCCTGTTATCTGGAAGGATTTTGATATTATCCTTAGCAAATACGAGCCGGAAATGAGCGCCAGCTATATGGAACGTTTTGATTACTACGAGCGTGCAAAAAAGGCATATCTTGTAATCGCCACTAGCGAGCAGGCTCAGTATGCTAATATTATTTTAAAAAAGGGTTGTATTAAATAAATGAATAATCAGACACAGAGACGTAAGGTAATATGTGGTGACAGAAGTATAGAGTATATCTTAATTAGGAAAAAGGTTAAGAATATTAATCTGCGCATAAAGCCGGATGGTAATGTGTATATATCGGCCGGACCTAAGGTTCCGGCCTCTTATATTGATGAGATTGTAAGGCAGAGAGCGGACAGGATAGCTGAGGCTCTTGCCGGGTATGAGAGGCGCAGGCAGGAGGCTAAGCCTGCACGTGTGTATACGGGGGATGAGGATTATTCGGTTATTTTTCAGTTGTGTGATGAGATATATCCTATATTTGAGAAGATGGGGGTTAGGTATCCGGTTATAAGGATAAAGTATCTTAAGTCTAAGTGCGGGTCTTGTATGCCGGGGAAGGGTGTGCTGACATTTAATTGCAGGCTGCTTGAGGTGCCACGGGAGTGCGTGGAGTATGTGGTTTTGCATGAGTTTGCGCATTTTATACATCCTAATCATTCCAGAGAGTTTTATGGGCTGGTGGAGGAGTATATGCCGGATTGGAAGGGGCGGAGGAAGATGCTTAATGAGATTGATTAATCTTTGGAAAGGAAGTCTATGAGAAATAACAGAATTGATACAGGTGAAATTGAATTAACCGACGACCAGAGATAAATCCTCATGAACGAAATCCACGAGTTCTTTCTCTCCGAATATGGCGATGATTTAGGCATAATAAAGCAACAGCACATACTTGATATGTTCATGGAGCAGCTAGCACCAATTGTATATAACAAAGCTCTTGATGATGCCATGCTGTGGTTTAAGCGGCAGATGGATAACGTGGAGACCGATTATTATACCATATATAAAGAGGTAAGATAAATTAAAGGAAGTGAAAAAATGCGAAGCATAGAATTTAAAATGGAACGCCAAGGTTTAGTCCAAATAGGCGATAAAGTAGAAATATCCGAAGGCAAGCTGCCAGCCAGCTACTACTACACAATCGAACCCGCAGTAGCCATGTCAGGTAATCTTAAGCTTAACGAACGCCTTATGGCAAGAGAGGGCGTTGTAACAGATGTTAAGGAAACACCAAGAGGATTTTTCGTAACATGCGAGTTTAACGAAGATTAGTAATATTTTTTCAAATTTCTCCGTTGACAAAACAGATAATGTGAGTATAATAAAACTATCAATATCACATTGATACATTAATTAAATAAAGTGAAACCGTTGAAGCGGAGATAAAAATAAAAAATGCGCTTACAGAGAGCCGGGTGGCTGAGAACCGGCAGAATGCAGTTTATTAAATGGACCGCGGAGGGCATGGTCAAAGGAAAGTGATTTCTGAGTATTCCGTGACGTAAGGCACACGTAAGCTGCCAGGAATATATTTGTATTCTGATGAGAGTGTGGATTCCACAAATCAAGGTGGCACCGCGGTATAAGAATTTACCGTCCTTGACAATAGAGATAGTCTGTTGTCGAGGGCGTTTTTGACTTTATAGAAAAAATTTTCTATAAAGTCAAACGCTCCGCTAGGGAGCGCACTGCGGCGGAGTGGAAGATGTCGCTAAAGCGACTCGCCGCAGGCGAAGAATCTCGCAAGCGAGATTCTATTTTAGACATAGACTAACGGATATCTCTGAAGCGAATACGTGATTTTAAGCTGAAAGGAAAGGAAGAGAAGTTATGGCAAAAGGAAGATATGGAGTTCATGGAGGGCAGTATATCCCTGAGATACTTATGAACGAAGTGCAGAAGGTGGAGGAAGCATACGAGTTTTATAAGAAGGATAAGGCATTTAATGATGAATTAAATACTCTTTTAAAGGAGTATGCAGGAAGACCATCATTGTTATATTACGCTGAGAAGATGACCAAGGACCTTGGCGGAGCGAAGATATATTTTAAGAGAGAGGACTTAAATCACACAGGTTCTCATAAGATTAATAACGTATTAGGTCAGGCTCTTCTTGCTAAGAAGATGGGTAAGAAAAGAATTATTGCAGAAACAGGTGCAGGTCAGCATGGTGTGGCAACTGCTACAGCAGCAGCACTTTTAGGACTTGAATGTGAAATCTTCATGGGTGAGGAGGACACAATCAGACAGGCGCTTAACGTATACAGAATGGAGCTTTTAGGAGCTAAGGTTCATCCGGTAAAAACAGGAACCAGAACACTTAAGGATGCAGTTAATGAGTGTATGGGCGAGTGGACTAAGAGAATGGATGATACCTTATATGTATTAGGCTCAGTTATGGGACCACATCCATTCCCTATGATAGTAAGAGATTTTCAGAGCGTAATCAGTAAGGAAGCAAGAGCACAGATTCTTGAGAAGGAAGGTAAGCTCCCAGATGTGGTTATGGCTTGTGTAGGCGGCGGAAGTAACGCCATGGGTATGTTCTATGAATTTATTAAGGATGAAGGCGTTAAGCTGATTGGCTGTGAGGCAGCAGGACTTGGTGTTGATACAGATAAGACTGCAGCTACAATCTCAGTTGGTACAGAGGGTGTATTCCACGGAATGAAATCATACTTCTGTCAGGATAAATACGGTCAGATAGCTCCTGTATACTCAATTTCAGCAGGACTTGATTATCCGGGAATCGGACCAGAGCATGCTTATTTACATGACTCTAAGAGAGCAGAGTATGTTCCTGTAACTGATGATGAGGCGGTTAATGCTTTTGAGTATATCGCTAAGACAGAGGGTATTATCGCAGCTATCGAAAGCTCACATGCAGTAGCACATCTTATGAAGATTGCACCTAAGATGGATAAGGACCAGATTATTATCTGTTGTTTATCAGGACGTGGAGACAAGGACGTAGCGGCAATAGCAAGATATAGAGGAGTGGATTTACATGAGTAGAATTAAGAGCGCATTTGAAAATAAGAAAGCATATATTGGATTTTTAACAGCAGGAGACCCATCTCTTGAAATGACAGAGGAATATATAGTAGAAATGGCAAGAGCCGGTGCAGCACTTGTGGAGATTGGCATTCCTTTCTCTGACCCTATTGCAGAGACAGCAACCATTCAGGAGGCTAATGTAAGAGCACTTTCTACAGAAGCAGGCTGTACAACAGATATGGTATTTGATATGGTAGCAAGTGTAAGCAAGAAGGTGGATATTCCATTGGTTTTACTTACCTATCTTAATCCTGTATTTAAGTATGGCTATGATGAATTCTTTAAGAAATGTAAGGAAACAGGCGTTAGCGGAATTATTGTTCCGGATATGCCATATGAGGAAAAGGGCGAGGTTGAGCCATTCGCAGATAAGTATGATGTGGATGTTATTTCGCTTATTACCTTAACCAGCAAGGATAGAATTGAGAAGATTGCAAAGGAGGCTAAGGGATATATTTATTTGCTGGCTTCTAAAGAGAATGTGGCTGATAACAGCGATATTATTGACAATATCCGTGAGACTGTTAATGAGATTAAAAAATATACAGACACTCCTGTTGTTATTGATTGTGCAATCAGCAAGGTGGAGCAGGCTAAGAATTACGCTTCCATGGCAGACGGAATTATTGTAGGTAATTCCATTGTTAAGATTATTGCCGGACATGGTGAGGAGGCTGGCAAGTTCCTCTATAGCTATGTTAAATCAATTGTTGAAGAAATATAAGTAACAAAAGAATGTATGGTATAACTGTAATTTTTACCGTCAGTGACAATAGAGTCAAATCTGTTGTCACAGACGGTTTTTTCGTTATAGGGAATTTAAAAATTTTTAATGCAGATTACGTTTGGAATTAAAATGTAGTATAATAGCAAGTCGAGATATTATAAGAGTATAGGAGAGAGAAGTTTATGAGTACACTAATTATAAAACTGATAAAAGCGCATTTTTTTATACTACTTTTATCACTGCTTGTAGGTGGGTATGGAATTGCTGAAGCATATAGGCAGTCTGATATGTTTGAGGCTGGAATACATCTGCTGGTGGCAGTGCTTTGTTTTGGATTTTTTGCATATTTACTATGGGGAATATGCAGGGGGAAATATATAAGAAATGTTAAAAGATACATAGAGAATAGTGGAAGCTCTGAGCTGGCTTATAGCAAGATAGACAAGTTTATTCGCGAAACACCGGAAGTAAAAGGAGTTAGACTAAATCATGAATTTATTTGCGGATGTTATGGTTCAATTACATTTGGAGAAGTCTCAAAGCTATTCTGGGCTTATGAGAAGGTTATAAAGCATAGAAGGTATCTTATTACAATGGCGAAAACTTATATACTGGTAGTTTGCTTTACAGATGGCTCACGACAATATATTCAGGTGAAAGGAAAAGATACCGCCAAGGAATATCTGGTACAATTAAAAAACATGAATTCAAATTTGATTGTAGGATATTCTAAAGAGTTAGAGGAACGATTCAAATATAAAGGATGAAAATAAGTTCTGTATAAATGATTTCTAAAATAAAAATAAATTCACATTTATACTGTTGACAAATGTTTTGTGTGGTGATATTTTAAGTATAGCAAAAATGTTAGCACTCAAATTAAAAGAGTGCTAATAACAAAAAAGAAGGTTGGTGGCGTATGGAACTTGATGAGAGAAAAGTTAAGATACTTGAAGCAATCATTCGTAATTACCTTGAGACTGGTGAGCCGGTTGGTTCAAGAACCATTTCCAAGTATACCGACCTGAATTTAAGCTCAGCAACAATTCGTAATGAGATGGCGGACTTAGAGGAGTTAGGATATATACTCCAGCCTCATACCTCAGCCGGAAGAATTCCTTCGGATTTAGGCTATCGTTTATATGTAGATACTATGTTGGACGATAAGGCTCAGGAAGTAAAGGATATGAAGGCGGAGCTGGAAGAAAAAGCTGACAAGATGGATG
>JAZQLB010000372.1:0-6636 GCA_045542475.1 Lachnospiraceae bacterium
AATACCAGCTTTAACCCCAAAAAAAGCATCGCAAACAGCATAATAAGCTTATATTCCATATCTCCCGAATACAAGCCTAATGACTTTGAAAATATAAGACTCAAAAATGATATATAATAAAAAACATAATTATTATCATACGCCCAATAAATAAGCGATTTGACTCTGTTCATATATACTCCTCTATCCACGTTTCTTAATTTTTCTATCCTGCTTCCATAATTTGTAGCAATATAGCAAAAACATCGTATTTGTCGAAAAATATCTCTTATATAATCGCTTCGGCTCCTGCATAAGTCTGTACAGCCATTCTAATGAAAGCTTCTGCATAATCATAGGTGCTCTCTTAATATTACCGGCAAAATAATCAAAACCGGCACCTACACCAACCATTACTGCATTAACCCTGTTCTCATGCTTTGCCATCCAGTTCTCCTGCTTAGGAGCACCCAGTCCCACCCAGATAATGTCAGGTCTGCTTTCGTTAATCATGTCAACTATTTCCTGGTCTTCCTCCGGTGACAAGGTTCTAAACGGCGGTGAATACATTCCGCATATATTAATATCAGGATAATCCCTTTCCAATATTTCCTTAAGCTTGTCCAAGGTCTCCTGTGTACTTCCATAAAAAAACTGTCTTACGTTTCTTTCTTTGTACATCTCACCCATAAAATCCGGACCGGTTACACGTCTGGCATTCTTATAGCCCATAAAACGTGCGACCATGCTTAATGGTCCGCCATCCGGTAATACGATTGCCGAACCATTCTGCACGCTTCTGTATTTACGGTTCTCATATGCAGTTACGGTAGTGTGTACATTAGCAACACATATATATTTACCTCTGAGATTATCAATATTAGATAAAACCCATTTTTTAATTGTATCCATATTACCAACTGTCACATGCACACCTAATACGCTGCACGACTCCGGCTTATCAAAACTCATGTCAACCTCCAGCCGTCAAAAACGGCATCATATAGTAAGTAAAAAGCTTTTTTCATACAGTAAAAAACATACTTCTGTTAATTATAACATTTTTTACAGTCAAGGACAAGAATAACTGGTTTATTGCATGCTGAATCTAAGCTTTTCAAGTGCCTTTTTTTCGATTCTGCTGACATAGCTTCTGCTTATTCCAAACTGCTTTGCAAGCTCTCTTTGTGTCAGCTCCTTAGTTCCATACAAGCCATACCTGTGTATTATTATACTCTTTTCCCTGTCAGTCAGGGTTTTCTCAAAAATCCCTTTCAGCTTAATAATGTCCTCATTTTGCTGCATGCGTTCAACCACATCCACATCCTCCAAAAAGGTCACATCCTGAAAGCTGATTACATTCCCTTCCTTATCCGTTCCCAAGGGTTCATTAAGGGAAATCTCCCTCGACTTCTTTTTATCACTTCTAAAAGTCATTAACAACTCATTATCTATACATTTTGCAGCATAAGTAACAAGTCTGTTCCCTTTTTTTCCATCAAATGTATTAACAGCCTTAATAAGACCTATTGTTCCTATGGAAATCATATCCTCCAAATCATGTTCACTATAGGAATACCTCTTAACCATATGTGCAACAAGTCTTAAATTACGTTCTATTAAAATATCCTTGGCTTCCTTATCTCCTTCATGAAACAAATCAAGATAATACCTCTCCTCTGCCTCCGTAAGCGGTTTTTCAAATGTCTTCACCTATAACACACCCTAGCTCTCACCGGTTGTTATATCTTATGATGGGGACAAAATGAAAGTGCACGGCCAATGTTTATTTTTTTTTGCTTCTCTACGGCTTTAAGAGTTTCTAAATGCTTTCGGGCAGGGTGCGAATATATATTAGTCTTCTTTGCGGCGGAGGATGTCGTGCTTGTTTAGGGCTACGCCAAGGTCAATGTACAATACCTGCTTTGGATGTGGGGCAGATTCTTGTGGAGTGCCCTTTTCATCAGTAATGGCTTTGACTGTAACTAAAAGATTAGTTCCATCCGGCTTCATCACTTCAATTTCCTCGCCTACTGAGAATTTGTTGCGCTGCTCTATTCTGTACATGCCAGCTTCATTGGTGTCGCCTACGATACCCAGGTAGGTATATTCGCGCATATATACATTTGAATCATATATTTGTGTGTTGTGGTCAGGCTTTCCAAAGAAGAAGCCTGTTGTATACTGTCTGTAGGTGCACTTAGCAATTTCCTCCTTGTAGAAAGGAATTCTGCTTCTGTAATATTCCTCAGATTTAGCATAGTCATCAAGAGCCATTCTGTAGGTTCTTGCAACAGTTGCCACGTAAAGGGCTGTTTTCATTCTGCCCTCTATCTTAAGGCTGTCAATTCCTGCCTCTACAAGCTCAGGAATGTGCTCTATCATACATAAATCCTTTGAGTTAAAAATATATGTGCCTCTTTCATTCTCATATACAGGCATATATTCGCCCGGTCTCGTTTCCTCAACTACTGCATATTTCCAACGGCAAGGATGTGTACATGCACCCTGATTAGCATCCCTTCCGGTTAAAAAGCTGCTAAGAAGGCATCTTCCTGAATATGAAATACACATTGCTCCATGAATAAAGGTCTCTATCTCAAGGTCATCCGGTATATTGGCACGAATCTCCTTAATCTCCTTAAGTGATAATTCTCTGGCTGATACAACTCTTTTTGCACCCAGCTTATGCCAGAAATTATAAGTACCGTAATTAGTATTATTTGCCTGTGTGCTTATATGAATTTCCATATCAGGCAGAACTTCTCTTGCTATTGTAAAAATAGCAGGATCGGAAATAATAAGAGCATCCGGATGAACAATTTCACCTAATTCCTTAAAATATGCTCTTGCCCCCTCCAAATCCCTATTATGGGCAAGAATATTAGCTGTTACATACACCTTAACATTATGTGCATGTGCAAACTCAACGCCCTCTTTCATCTCCTCAATTGTAAAGTTCTTTGCCTTTGCACGAAGCCCAAAGGCTTCGCCTCCAATATATACGGCATCCGCTCCAAAAATAACTGCTGTTTTAAGCACCTCAAGACTGCTTGAAGGTATTAATAACTCAGGTAATTTCATCCTTGTATCCTCTCTATTTCTTCACACTAAAGGTAATTCCATCACCTAGCGGAATTACACTTGTTGTCAATTGTTCACTATGTGTTACTGCATATAAATATTCTCTCATTCTTGAATGAATGGTTCTGTCTCTTCTGACAACTGCATATCTTGACTGAACCAAATCCCCCTCCTGAAGAACATTATCCGTAATCAATATTCCATCCTTCGCAAGAAGCCTTAATACCTCCGGCAAAATAACAATATATTGTGCCTTTGCAGCATCCATAAATATAAAATCATATTCTCCGGTAAGCTCCTTAAGTACATTGCCTGCATCCCCCTCTATCAATGTGATGACCTTCTCTTTTCCTGCTCTTTTTATATTTGCTCTGGCAATAGGTATTCTTTTATCATAATTCTCAATGGTTGTAATTGTAGCATCCTCATCAATATTCTCGCTCATAAGAATTGACGAATATCCCACCGCAGTACCTATTTCCAGTATTCTTTTTGGCTTTTTCATGGCTAATACTGTCTTTAAAAAACATCCCATTTCCTTTCGGATAATGGGAACGTTATCATTAATAGCCTCTTGTTCAATTCGCATACATATCTCACTATCATCAGCAGCCAGAGAATGAAGATATGAGGTAATTCTGTCATCTGTTATCATTTGCTCTCTTCTTCCTCCGGCACAGTGGTAATAGTAATCATTAATTCTGTAGGTGTCATTCCGGTATTCACTTCAAAGGTCCCACCATAAAAAAGCTTGGCATAATTAGAAAGTGATGCCTGAATATAGAATAAATATCTATCCTCGATAACACCAACTGCCTCCAGTGCCTTTGCAACATCCATTACCGAAGGATTCTGAGGAATATCCACACTATAGGTTACTGCATTCTCCGGTGTATCCACAGCTCTTTCATTAAAAATCGCATTTCCAAATCTGAACGCAGCACCGCCTGCATAATTAATCAGCATTACAACTAATGCAAAAATTATCATTTTATATGAAATTGTAATCACCGTTCTTATGGCATTTCTGGCTTCCATGAATATTCCTCTCCTTAAAATCCTATAAAAATTCAATATCAAAATCCACTTTTTCAACTATCTCATTGGTTATATCCTGCAGCATTCTGCATATAGTAAGCTCTGACCTCAAAAAATCATTAACCAGTTCATTATTTCTTATATTGGCATTTTCAAGCTGGAATCGCATAATATCATCATACATATTCCTGTTAGCCTCTGAATTCTGCAATTCAAAATTATGCTTTCTGAATTCACACACCCTTGCATACAGCTCCGGCTGCTCCTTGATTTTTTTGAGATAATAATGAAAGCTTCTATACTCCTCACTTTCAAGGATAGTATTAATAAGCTGCTTTGTTACAATATCAACCTGCCGTTCCTTTACAAGCTCATTTGTAGTATCCAATTATGACACCTCCATTATAATCGGTAAAATCATTGGATTACGTTTCATCTTTTTCCAGAGATAATCGCTTAAGGTGTCTCTGATTACATTCTTTATCTTGCCCCAATCGCTTACACCCTTTTCAAGACAGCTTTCTACCGCCTCTGCAACCACTGCTGTTGCATCCTCAAGCAAGGTTTCCGATTCTCTTACATATACAAAACCTCTGGTCACGATATCCGGACCTGCAAGCAGCTGATTCGAATATTTCTCAAGAGTAAGAACCACCACAATAATTCCGTTTTCGGCAAGATTCTGTCTGTCTCTTAAAACAATATTTCCCACATCTCCTACACCAAGTCCGTCAACCAACAAGCTTCCGCAAGGAACCGTTCCTACAATCTCTGCGCCCTCACCATTCATTGCCAGAACCTGACCTGATGACATTACAAATATATTCTCCTTATCAAGCCCCATCTGCATTGCAAGCTCAGCATGCGCCTTAAGATGTCTGTACTCTCCGTGCACCGGAACCGAATACTTCGGCTTAAGAATGGAATAAATAAGCTTAATTTCCTCCTGTGCCGCATGTCCCGATACATGAGTATCCTGGAAAATCACCTTCGCTCCCTTCATTGAAAGCTCGTTTATTACTCTTGCAACAGACTTCTCATTACCCGGAATAGGTGTAGCACTGACAATAACAACATCCGTCGGCTTAATTACAACCTTACGATGAATAGAAGCAGCCATTCTCGAAAGTGCTGCCATTGACTCTCCCTGACTTCCGGTTGTAATAATTACAATCTGATTATCCTCATATTTTCTTAAATCATCTGTACTGATAAGCATGCCTTCAGGTATATCAAGATATCCAAGCTCACTGGCAACATTAATAATATTGACCATGCTTCTGCCTTCCACTGCCACCTTACGATTATATTTCTCTGCTGAATTAATAATCTGGCGGACTCTGTCCACATTTGAAGCAAAGGTAGCCACGATAATTCTGCTGTTAGGATTATCATGGAAAATATTATCAAAGGTCTTACCTACAGTTTTTTCAGACATCGTAAAGCCCGGTCTCATAACATTAGTACTGTCACACATAAGAGCAAGCACGCCCTTCTTGCCAATCTCACCAAGTCTCTGTAAATCAATAGGCTCACCAAATACAGGTGTATAATCCACCTTAAAATCTCCTGTATGCACAATTGTACCTGCCCCCGTATAAATGGCAAGTGCACATGCATCCGCAATACTGTGATTAGTTCTTATAAACTCTATTCTGAAATCACCAAGCATAATATTCTGGCCATACTTAACCACCTTACGCTTAGTTGTTCCCAATAATTCATGTTCCTTAAGCTTGGTATCAATAATACCCATTGTAAGCTTCGTAGCATATATAGGCTTATTAACCTCCTTAAGTACATAAGGAAAAGCACCTATATGGTCCTCATGTCCATGAGTAACCACAAAGCCCTTAACCTTGTCAATATTATCCTTAAGAAATGTTACATCAGGAATTACAAGATCAATTCCTAACATATCATCATCAGGAAATGACAGACCGCAGTCCACCACAATAATACTGTCTTTATATTCAAAGGCAGTCATATTCATTCCAATCTGCTCCAAACCTCCAAGTGGAATGATTTTTACTTTTTCAGTTGTCTCTGTATTCAAACAAGCACCTCCATGTGTCATTAATTTTCACGTACATAAATGAGGAACGTATACACGTTCCTATATATTGTATATAAACCGCACCATAAGCTTACCGCATATACTCCGGCTTATATATTTATTCTGATTATCTTTTATTCCTCATCAAGAAGTTCTTCAAACACCTTAAATACCGCATCTAACTCTTCTTCATCATCAACAAATTCATATACTGCTTCTTCCTCATCCGCTGCTGATGTATCCTTAAGAATGAATACAGGCTCGCTGTCCTCATCGTCATTCTCACTGTCATATAATGACTTATCATCAGTTGTTACAAGAAGATAATCACTTCCGTTAAGTCTTGTTGACTCAATTATTTCAAATTCTACTTTCTTTCCATCCTCTGTCTCAAATGCAATCTTATTAGTATCTGCCATTTTATTATCTCCTATTCTGTCTCATTATTATTAGCTTTTTTAAATGCAATACTGTCCAAA
>JAZQLB010000373.1:0-4807 GCA_045542475.1 Lachnospiraceae bacterium
CTTATCATAATAAAAACCTCTCTATCTTTTGCATGCATATATTTTGCTGCATAATATATCCTAGAAAGTATACCACGACTTATCATTTAAAGAAAGTAAAAAATGTCCGTATAATAAAGTTAAAATGCTCTTGAATTTTACATTTTATGTGCTATACTGTAAAAAACATATTTTAGTGTCAAGACACTTACCTTGAACACACCACTTCGCTAACGGAGGCATACTATGAATAATGAGAAAAGAAATCTGACCCTGCTTACTGACCTTTATGAGTTAACCATGATGCAGGGTTATTTTAAAAACAACACTAACCCGACTGTCGTTTTTGATGCATTCTACAGAACTAATCCTTTTGGAAGCAGTTATGCTATTGCAGCAGGACTTGAACAGGTTATTGATTATATCAAGGAGCTTCATTTTTCGGCAGAGGATATTGAATACCTTAGAGGAACTAAGATATTCGATGAGGATTTCCTTGCCTACCTTGCAGATTTTAAATTTACAGGAGATATCTATGCAATTCCTGAGGGCAGCGTTGTATTCCCTCGTGAACCGCTTCTTAAGATAGTTGCACCTATTATGGAGGCTCAGCTTATTGAGACTGCCATTCTTAATATTGTTAATCACCAGAGTCTTATTGCCACCAAGGCATCAAGAGTTGTATATGCAGCTCAGGGCGACGGAATTATGGAATTCGGTCTTAGACGTGCACAGGGTCCGGATGCTGGTATCTATGGTGCAAGAGCTGCCATGATTGGCGGATGTATTGGAACCAGCTGCGTGCTTACAGGTCAGATGTTTGACGTTCCAATTAAAGGAACCCACGCCCACAGCTGGATTATGAGCTTCCCGGATGAATATACAGCCTTTAAGAAATATTCAGAGCTCTATCCTAACGCATGTATCCTTTTGGTAGACACCTATGACACCCTAAAGTCAGGTGTTCCAAACGCAATTAAGATATTTACTGAGATGAGAGAGGCTGGAATTCCACTTACCTTCTATGGTATCAGACTTGACAGCGGCGACCTTGCCTACCTTTCTAAGAAAGCAAGAAGAATGCTTGATGAAGCCGGTTTCCCAGATGCAGTTATCTCTGCCTCAAGCGACCTTGATGAGTACCTTATCCACTCCCTTAAAAATCAGGGTGCTGCCATTACTTCATGGGGTGTTGGAACCAACCTTATTACAGCAAAGGATTGTCCTGCATTTGGCGGTGTATATAAATTAGCAGCTGTTAAGGACGAGACTACAGGCGAATTTATTCCTAAGATTAAGCTGTCTGAGAACTCAGCTAAGATTACCAATCCGGGAAATAAGACTGTATTCCGTTTATACGATAAGGAAACAGGCAAGATTAAGGCTGACCTTATTGCATTTTATAATGAGAAATATTCCGAGAATGAGGATCTCCTTATCTTCGACCCAATACACACCTGGAAAAAGACCCTGCTTAAAGCCGGAACCTACACCATCCGTGAGATGATGGTTCCTGTATTTGTACAAGGTGAATATGTATATAATTCACCAGCCCTTATGGACATCCGCGATTACTGTGCAAAAGAGCTTAACACCCTTTGGGATGAGTCAAGACGTTTTGAGAATCCACAGGAGGTATATGTAGACCTTTCTGACAAGCTATTTGATGTTAAAATTGCACTTCTTGACAATTATAATAAGGGTTAAAAAAAATAAGTTGAATTTTCTGTAATAAATGATAAAATAGTTGAGTACGACAATTTACATAGGGAGGTATTACTATGCCAGGTTGGGCAACAGTATTGATAACTATCGTAGTTATTCTACTCATTTTATTTGTTATCCTCATGTTTGTGGGAAGCAAGTTACAGAAAAAAGCAAACTCACAGCAGGAAGCTCTCAAAGCAGCAGAGCAGACAGTATCCATGCTGATTATCGACAAAAAGAAACTTAAACTTAGCGAAGCCAACTTACCAAAAATGGTAACCGAGCAGGTTCCTAAGTATGCAAGAAGAACCAAGTTCCCAATTGTTAAAGCAAGAGTTATCGGCGGTGCTTCTAAGCCAATGAACCTTATTGCAGATGCTTCAGTATTCGACATCTTACCGGTTGGTAAGGAGTGTAAGGTTACTGTAAGCGGTATCTACATTACAAGCATTAAGAGCGTTCGTGGTGGAGCAATTCCTACCGCACCTAAGAAAAAGGGACTTAGAGCCAAGCTGCAGAATGCTGCTAAGAAGGCCAGTGAACAGCCGGCTGAGAATAATAAGAAGAAGAAATAGTACAAGAGAGACTTTCGTAAGAAGGTCTCTTTTATTTTGTGAAAGCTCCGCCATAGTCATCCCTGGCAGCTATAACTACATTTCGGATATGACCCATTACCAGAGTTCCCATACACATTATACATGGCTCTAACCCTGCATATAATGTATATGTTTTTGGATATGGATGCTTACTAACATCAAGATTTCTAATCGCCTCTGCCTCTGCATGTGCTGTTGCCGGATTTGGAACATTACATTCTGAAATCTGATTTCTTCCTTCAGAAATAATCGCTCCATTCTCATTTACAATAACCGCAGCTATCGCCTTACTCCCCTCACGAATCGACTCCCATTCTAATTCAAAAATTCTCTTCCACCAAATTGGCAATTCATCATATCTCATACAAAATCCTCCCATTAGCAATCTTTGCTTATCACGCAAAGGCACCTATTGAGCCCATGGATGGCGAATGGGCGCCGTTCACGACCGCCCTCCACATCCTAAATGCAAAGCACTTAGAAAAGCTTACATTCGTAGAATAGGTATTCCAACAGCTCTCTAAGTGCACTCGCTCTTGCCAGGTATTAGATTTTCTTACGCTCCGTAGGATTCGCAAAAATCCCTAATGCCTCACTTTCTTATAAACTTGTAAATTTCTCTGCCTCTGATTTAAGCTCAGCCGCAATCTCACTATTACTCTTCATCTGTGTCGCAATATTAGCAATATCATCTACCAGTCTATTTGTGTTATCCGATGCAGTAGCAACACCCTCTGCACTGTCTGCAACCGCCTTAGATATTCCATCCATAGCCTCGGCAATATTTTTAACAAGCACCTTTAACTGGCTTGCCATGTTGTCAAACTCTGTAACAATCTCGTTAACATACTCCGCATCATTATCATATTGACGACCTGTATCAACAAAGCTTTCGTAATCTGGTAAAACACTTTCATTTACATACTGAACAATTGCATCAGAGCTTTCAATCAGCTCCTTAACCGCCTTAACTACCATGCCGTTAATATTCTGAATATTATTGGCTGCCTCACGGCTTGAATCTGCCAGCTGACGTATCTCATCGGCTACAACGGCAAAGCCTCTTCCTGCTTCACCGGCTCTTGCCGCTTCGATAGAAGCATTAAGAGCAAGAAGGTTAGTCTGACTCGAAATATTAAGAATCTCATTAGTAAGTGAATTAACCTTATCTACACTCTTACTGTCCTCAATAGCCTTCTTCAGATTATCTACGATATTGCCAATCACCTGACTTGTATCGTCCTTTCTATGATTAGCCGTCTGCTTAAGCTGCTCTGCACGTACCTGCATCTCATTTGCATACTGTAAAAGCTTCTGTGATTCATCTGCAAGAACAACAACATTATCATCCACCTGCATGGTGTTACTACTAATATTCTCAACAGTAGCGGCAACCTCCTCCATAGATGCTGATAGCTCCTCCATAACCACAGATACATCACATGAACTGTCATTAGCTGTTGTAACATTCTCCGAAACGCTTCCAACAATTACATCCAGTCTCTGTGAATCCTCTGTAATCTTACCCATAATATTCTGTAAGGTCTCAATAAACATATTGATACCCTTAGCAAGCTGACCAATCTCGTCCTTGCCATATTCCTTAACTCTTGCAGTAAGGTCACCGTTATTATTATTAATATCCTCGATAATGGAATTAAGCTTCTTCTTGGTGTTATTAAGCGGCCTTACAACAAATGCCATACAAATTATTATGACAAATACAATCTCTACTGCTGAAATAATAATTAATAACACAGATGTTCTGTAGGCTGTATTATATGTAATCTGCTGTGCTTCAATAGCCTTTGTCATAGCCTCTGTATTAACTGCAATAAGCTGATCTATTATATCTGCTACCTGAACACTTAATGTAGACAAAACTCCGTTAGCAAGTCCTACTGCCATAGAACTCTGATTGCCGGCACTATATATTATTGCCATACCATGAGAATCCAGATATTTTTCAAATATTTTGGTAAATTCCGCTAAAAGCTCTGCTTCTGTCCCTTCTGTATACCGCTCAGCCAATAATTCATAAGTGGCGTTAATACTTTTCTCAAGGTTCTCTGCTTCTTTTTCAAGATTATCTCTTGCATCCTGAGTTGACACAATACAATGCGCATACACAACTCTGTTTAAGGACTCAAAATCGGATGATATCTGGCCAAGCTGTTCAATACTTGCAGCATAATTATCAGATATATCCGTACTCTTATTCATCATATTATTTGCTGATATCATACTTGTGGCACAGGATGCAATCAAAATAATACCCAGCATAATAAAAGGAATAAGTATCTTAGAACGAACACTTATGTTATTCATCAGCTTCATAATAAAACCTCCATGTCTAAAAATTAAGCACCATTATCCGATTAAGCATATCTATAACTATAGTACTATATTTTTAGTAGTTATTCAATACCTTTTATTATTCCGTGCATAATGCACATCCTTTTTTTGCTTAAATAAGTGTCTTCGACACTTCAACTCCCCTGCCCCTCAATCTTGAGGGGATTAGG
>JAZQLB010000374.1:0-2431 GCA_045542475.1 Lachnospiraceae bacterium
TTGGCTCACAGAACGACATGGCTACGATCCGACTTGTCATAAGCAGCAGTCTATCACTTCTATCGAGCCCCAACTTATCCACATCCATCAAATCAAGTGAAGCTCTCGCTACCTCATAATTAATCTTTCCCTCATACTTAACCTCAGCAAAATCCCTTACTCTCTTAAGCAGCCTATTAGCAAGTCTAGGCGTTCCTCTTGAACGTCTCGCCATCTCTCTGGCACCCTCGGTATCAATATCCACACCAAGTACCTTAGCAGAACGGATAATAATCTTCATAAGCTCTGCTTCCGTATAGAATTCAAGCTTACTAATTACGCCAAACCTGTCACGCAACGGTGCAGTAAGAAGTCCTGCTCTCGTAGTTGCTCCCACAAGCGTAAACTTAGGCAAATCAAGTCTTATGGAACGTGCAGAAGCCCCCTTGCCAATCATAATATCTATAGCAAAGTCCTCCATGGCAGGATACAAAACCTCTTCTACCTGCCTGTTAAGTCTGTGAATCTCGTCCACAAAAAGAAGGTCACCCTCCTGTAAATTATTAAGTATAGCAGCCATCTCACCCGGCTTCTCAATAGCAGGACCTGATGTCACCTTAAGATGCACGCCCATCTCATTAGCAATAATTCCAGCTAAAGTGGTCTTACCAAGTCCCGGCGGACCATAAAACAAACAATGGTCAAGTGCCTCACCTCTGCTCTTAGCAGCCTCTATATATATCTTAAGGTTATTCTTAACCTTCTCCTGTCCTACATAATCATCAAGGCTTAACGGTCTAAGTCCTGATTCTATATTTAAATCCTCATCAATGAGCTCAGTGGAAATTATTCTCTTTTCCATCTTATCCTCCATGGTGGTATTTTATTAGTTATTCCCAACTAATTAATATCCCAGATTCTCTTTAATTAAAATCACCTCATATTCAGCACCCATCGGCTTACTCCACAATACCGAAAGCGTTCTGCAAATACGCTCCGGGCTGTTACAGTCGTAGCATCTGTCTGCATTAACTGCACAAGGAGTTTTCCTATTCAGTCGTTTAGCATTAAGTGGCGCTGCTACATTACGGGCACGATATAAGGCTGCCTCAAAATCAGGAGCCACCTTATTAGCACCGATAACCAAATATATCTTGGACGGACCAAATGAAATCGCCGCAACACGATTGCCTGTACCATCTATATTTACAATCTCACCGTTTTCAGATATTCCATTAACAGAGCTGATATAAACTGCTGCATGAACAGCCGCTGTTCTAGTCTCCATTACCGTCATATCCTCCGGCTTCTCATCATGCCAGAATACTGTATTATGCTTTGAAAGCTTCTCAAAAATATCCATCTGATGAAGTGTTACAGAACCGCCGATACCTACGCTGGTTCCATCAATCTGACCATCCATATACTCTGTAGCAGCTTCCTTCGTATCAAAAACTGCTACCCTATAGCCTTTCTTTTCAAGATTTTCCTTTAAAATTGTATAATTATATGCCATTGTTTTTACTCCTTACTACCTATCCAATATAAGCCTGCTCCTATAACTCCCGCAACATAGGCAAGTCCCATTTCCACATCACTATTTGCTAATGCTTCACCTATAAAATAAATAACTATTCCAATAAATACTGCAATTAACGCTCTTATAATCTTATTCTTCATATAACTTATTCTCCGCAAGTCAAAATTCATATATTATATAGCCATCCAAACAGCTTATATAAACGCCAGCTTCTTAAGAGCCTGCTTAAGTATGGTCTCTGAGTCCATATTCTCACTGCCCTCTACCATTCTGACTGCCTTTGTAGCCTCTGTGGCAGAGTATCCCAGCGTGGTAAGTGCCATTATCGCCTCTGTTGCAGCAGTATTAGAATCTGCACCAACCATAACATCCTCACTTGGACGTTCTAATACATCCTCTAACTTAAGCTTGTCCTTAAGCTCGATAATAAGCTTCTGTGCAGTCTTAGAACCTATTCCCGGAGCCTTGGATATTGCCTTAACATCATCCGATAATACCGCAAATCTCAAATCATCCGGCGTAATGGTTGACAGTATGGCAAGCGCACCCTTAGGTCCGATTCCATTGACCGTAATTAAAAGCTTAAACACCTTAAGGTCGTCCTTGGTCATAAATCCATATAAGTCCATAATATCCTCTTTTACATAGAGGAAGGTATGTACCTTAACTCTGCTTCCAATAGCCGGAAGTCTGGATAATACGGATGCAGGCATCATAATTCTAAAGCCTATTCCGTTATTCTCAACTATAGCCGAGTTATCGTCTATATCTACTAATTCACCAGTTACAAATGAAATCATTTTCTTTGTTTGTCTCCCTTAGATTTATTGAATATTATATTTCTTCCTGTTAATATCATTAAATATATTCAAAAATACCTTGAATAGCATCAGATACATTAATCATTTCAGA
>JAZQLB010000375.1:0-13918 GCA_045542475.1 Lachnospiraceae bacterium
ATGGCTACGATCCGACTTATTGATAATGAGGCAGAACTGGAGTTGGTTAAAGCTGAATATAGTCAGACCTGTCTGTATAATGCAGAGGCCATTGCTTATATGATAGAACAGAATCCGACAGTTCTTGAGAGTACTGAGGAATTAAGGCAGATGGCCGATTTTATGGAGGTTGATGAAATCCATATTTTTGATAGGACTGGGTGTATTTATGCAGGAACACACCCGAATTATTATGGATATACAATGGATTCAGGAACGCAGATTAGCTTTTTTAAACCTATGCTGGAGGATACCTCATTAAAGCTTTGTCAGGATATAGTTCCTAATACAGCAGAGGAGAAACCAATGCAATATTCAGCACTATGGAGCAAAAATGGAGAATTTATTGTTCAGGTAGGAATGGACCCGGTTAATGTTTTTAAGGTAACCCAGAAGAATGAATTATCCTATATTTTTTCAATGTTAAGAGTTAATGTGGGAGTTAATCTGTATGCTGTTGATGGTAATACAGGAGAGATTAGGGGCTCCATTGTACCGGAGGATGTAGGTCATAATGTGTCAGAGCTGGGAATAAAGCTAAGTGATATTGTCAACAGGGGTGAGGGCTTTCACGCAAAGGTTAATGGAGAATATGCATATTGTGTTTTCTTAAAAATGGGAGATATTTATATTGGTCGTACAGTATCTAATACGGTTTTGTACGCAAGTGTTCCAGTTAGTATGATTGGTCTTGTTCTTAGTCTTGCGGCTGTTGCAGCAATGCTGGTTGGCGGTGTTACATGGTGTATGAACAGGTATGTCGTCAACGGTATATATGATATTAATAACAGCCTCAGAGCTATTACAGATGGTAATCTTGACGAGCGTGTGGATGTACATACAAGTCTGGAATTTTCAGAGCTTAGCTGTCATATTAATGAGATGGTAAATAGCCTTTTATCTACCACAGACAAGATTTCTTTTGTCCTTAATAAAACTAATCTGAATATTGGTGTATATGAGTATAATGAGAATATGAAGCATGTCAGATTTACCGAATATATTCCGCAGGTACTTGGTATTGATGGGGATAAGCTGTTGGAGGCAGAATGTAAGGAATTTAAGGATTATATTGATAAACTGAGAATGACTCCTCTGGCTGATGAAGAGGGAATATATTGTATTTCCGGTGAAAAGGAGATATATCTAAAGCTTGAAGAGGTAGTGCAGGGCAATGATGTTTTCGGAATTGTTATGGATGTTACCAAGGAGATTATTAAGCGTAGACGTGTTGAGGCGGAAAGAGACATTGATACCTTAACCGGGTTATATAATAGAAGAGGCATTGATAATAAGCTTTTTAAGCTTTTCAAAGAACCTGACAAGCTGGGGTATGGTGCTCTTGTAATGATAGACGCTGATGGTCTTAAAGAGATTAATGACAAATATGGGCATGATAAGGGTGATATATATCTAAAGAAAATTTCAGAGGTTATAAGCTCGTTTGGACTCGGAAGTTGTGTGGCATCCAGACAAGGGGGCGATGAATTTGTGTTATTTCTATATAATTATGCCAGTGAGAGTGAGCTTATGGATACGCTCGTTACGTTACAATATATACAGAATAACAGTTCTGCACACTTGAGTAATGAGTTAAGTGTTCCACTGAGATTTTCATATGGATATGTTATGACTAAGGGTGAGAGTGATTATCAGGGGCTGTTAAAGGTGGCAGATGAGAGAATGTATGAGAATAAGCGGGAGCGCAAGCGTATTATAGCTGAGAAGAATATAACATAGCTAAAAATGGAGCTTTTAGGAGCTCCATTTTTTATGTCTGAATTATTATATTTGTGGTTTATGGGAAAGGCGGTATTGACCGGGAGTCATTCCGGTAAGTCTCTTGAAAGAATTCCAGAAATAATTATTATTTTCAAAGCCGCACCATAAGGATATATCGTTAATGCTATGGTTGGTAGCCGACAGTAATTCCTTTGCGCGCTCAATACGAATGGAAAGTATATATTCTGTAGGTCTCATACCAATATATTTCTTGAAAATGCGGCATAAATGCTGAGCAGACAGATTGGTAAGCCGGCATAGCTCTGCCATGGTAATCCTGTGCATAAAATGATAATTAATATAATCCTTTAACAAGGCGATATGCTTCTGCCCAATATCGCTGTCAGGCTGCAGGGCGAAGGGCGTAAGGTCATCAAGCAGCATAGCCTGTCGGGCAAATTCCATTATAAATTCACATACATGTGAGGAGGCAAAGAGATTACCGTTATCCTTATTGTAGATTAGCTCCTTATGCATTTTATCAAGAATAATATCAAGAGGAGAGGTATCGTTAAGTGCATATATCCCACCTGTAATATTAAGCATAGAATACAAATCTGAAAGGCTGTTACCGCGTGGTACCATCCAGCGGATATCCCATACATTCTCAGAGGGGAAATATTCATGGGGTATATGTTGTGGGATAAAGAAGCCGTAGCCTTCTTTGACGGTATAGCGTTTACCATTAAGAATAAGAGTACCAGTACCGTGGGTGCTGTAGAAAAACTGGTCGTACTCATGTCCATGTGGCTTGGCGATAGGCGGCTGCAGTTCATGCAATCCGATGCTATGAAGGAAGTAAGGCAGGTTGTCAGCTTTATCTGTTTCAGGATACATATAATACCACATATTTTTACCTCGATGTTCATATTCTTCAATGTTGATAATATCATTCATTGAGGTTAAAAGCAATTTGAATTATAATATATTAAAATTCTTCAAAGGAGACGATGTGATGAGAAAGAGAATGGCAATTATATTAGTAACAGTGTTAATGGCAGGTGTTTTAACGGGCTGTGGAAATAATTCATTAAATGAAACTCAGACAACTACTACAACAGAATCTACCATAGCAGAGACGACAACAGAAGAAACAACAACTGAAAAGGCAGAAGCAGGCAAGGTTATGTTAGAGCAGGGAAATCCGCTTGAAATTAATTTGGCGGAAATCGTAGAAAAGGATAGTAATGCATGGATTAAGATATCCACTCAGTTTGACCCGGAGCTTTCAATGTATTCCTATGATTCTGTTCCGGCGGGCACAGCAGGAATTATGGTGGATTTTTCTGTAGAGGATATGGATGTTGAGAGTGCAACACTTTACTGGTGCTATCAGCTTACCAGTGGGGAGCAGTCAATAAGTGTATGGGATACTTCGTCACCGGCAGAGCAGCTTACAATTACAGGAGATGGAAGATATATAATGGTATTTGATGCAAATGTGGCTTTGGGTGGAACCCTTGATGTGATTGAGTCCCTCCAGCTTGTATTCCCGGGACTTAGTGAGGATACTTCTACTGTTTTTGAGGTTAATGAGGCTAGGTATTTTAGTAGTGCTGAGGATATGAGTGTGTATGTGAATGGGAAGGTTGAATAAAAGCGAACCAAGTAATACTAAGTTTCCATCAGGTTTAAAATTGACAAAGGGCTATTATGAGTATATAATTTTGAATAGGAAATAAGTCATAGAAACTAATGTATATTATTAGTGAAAGGATGGAAATTATGTTTTGTATAAACTGTGGCAAAGAACTTGTAGAGAACGGGAAATTTTGTATGCATTGCGGAGCGGAAGTAAAGATAGAATGTAATGTAGCTCAGACAGAGGAAGTGCAAGTAGTTAATATTGAGCATGAGAGCACAAATAACGAAAGTACTGGGCAAGATATAACCGAGTCATATGATGAAAAAAATAATAAAAAATCAAGAAGTAGTATAAAGGTCATATTAGCATTGGTATGTCTTGTCGTAGTTGGCATAGGTGTATATAAAGGATATGAGGTAATAAAGGAAAAGCAGCGTATTGAACAGGAAGAACAGAGAGAACGAACAATGAAATTAACACTTCAAGAGCTTGGAAATAGAAGCTGTGGAAGTAATGATTTTAATACTGCGCAATATTCAGGGGCACTTTCAAAGCTGACAGATGCCGTTTTGGGAACCTCATCGTATGCTAATCTATCTGATTTAGATGCGGATGAAATTAAAGAAGAGTGTTTTGAAGACTTAGAAGAATATTTTGAAACAGATTATCTGAAAAGCTATGCTGTATTAGTGTTAGGAGCCGATTACCTGGAGAGGGATGACATTGAGTATTTTTATAATGGAACAAAGCTATATGCATCCGATCTAAAAGAAAATGTAGAAGAGTTGTTATATGGGAATCACATTAGTTTATATTCACTTTTGATAAACGAAGAGGATGAAAGGATTTTTTATACAGCGAATCTGCGTATTCAGTTAGCGGAAGATGGTTATATCGATACACAGGATATAATTTCGGAAATATATCAGTTTATATGTGAAGATGAGGGTATTAGAACAGTCGAGGAAGATTTATTGGCTGATAGTATAACATATGAGCAGATTGCAGATGATATTTCTGATAGCTTCTCTGGTGAGAAGTTGCATTTTGATGACCTTTCTCCAGTAGGCAGAATGGTATTCTTATACCTAGTACCTCGTTATTTAAATGAGCTTGATTCAGACCAGATTTCTGAATTATGGAGTTTTTACTGGAAAGCGATGTATGATGAGGCGTGGAATGAGATTATACAGAGGGATATTTTTGGGGATGTAGTTAAATAGGTACAAAGAATATAATATTTTTAATAAGACTCAACCTATAGAATCAGATTTTGATAAGGTACTAAAGGAACTTGCAAGGTTCGATTAATAAAAACATTTAATACATAAAAAAGGTTCCGACTTCGAGGTGATACTCTGAAGCCGGAATCTTTTTATATATTAGGAGAAGAAAATTAACCCATCAAAATCTCAACATTATACTCAGTCTGACCCTGAACATAAGGTACAACACATCCATCAACAGCTACGCCGTTAACAGTCATGCTCTTAACACCCTTTTCAACATTATCAGGATTCTTAACAGTAATGTTATATGTACCCTCACGGAACTTTCTGGTAAGTGTGAAGTCACCAAAGCCCTTAGGAGTACATGGATTGATGCTTAAGCCCTTATGGGTTGGGTATACACCTAAGATGTACTGTGAGATATTAACAAATGTCCATGCAGCAGTACCTGTAAGCCAGCTGTTCTTAGCTTCGCCGTGGAATTTTGCATCAGCACCGGCAATCATCTGTGAGTATACATATGGCTCAGTTCTGTGGATTTCGCTGATTTCCTCAACGTAAGCAGGACAGGTTTTCTTATAGATTTCAAAGGCTCTGTCGCCACGTCCGATTACGGTCTCTGCGATTGATACCCAAGGATTGTTATGGCAGAAGATACCTGCATTTTCCTTATATCCCGGTGGATATGAGGTTACCTCACCAAGTTCTAAGTGATACTTGGTATAAGCCGGCTGTAAAATCATTACACCGTACTTGGTATCGAGTTTTTCTTTAACAGAATTAAGTGCCTTCTCGGCAAGACCTTCCTTAACACCAACACCTGCAAGTACACAGAAGCCCTGTGGCTCGATAAATATCTGACCTTCCTCACATTCCTTAGAACCAATCTTCTGGCTGTATGCATCATAGGCACGAACGAACCATTCGCCATCCCAGCCGTCCTTAAGGATTGCATCATACATAATGCTAACTTCTTTTCTTGCTCTTGCAGCTTCAGACTCATCACCTAAAAGCTCGCATAGCTGTGCATATTCCTCGCCGTACTTTACAAACATACCAGCAATAAATACTGATTCAGCAACAGGTCCCTCAGAAGGTCCGAAGGTCTGGAAGGATTCGCCCGGATGCTCTGAGAAGCAGTTTAAGTTAAGACAGTCATTCCAGTCTGCACGTCCGATAAGTGGAAGCGCATGAGGTCCCTTGTGATTTACAATATAGTCAAATGAACGCTTTAAATGTTCCATAAGTGGTTTGGCCTTGCTCTCGTCATTATCAAACGGAACCATCTCATTAAGGATAGTAGTATCGCCTGTTTCACGGATGTATGCACTTGTTCCGCCAATTAACCAGAGTGGGTCATCATTAAAGCCACTGCCGATATCAGAGTTACCCTTCTTGGTAAGTGGCTGGTACTGATGGTAAGCACTTCCGTCCTCAAACTGTGTTGAAGCGATATCAATAATTCTTTCTCTGGCTCTGTCAGGAATAAGATGTACAAAGCCAAGTAAATCCTGACAAGAATCTCTAAAGCCCATACCTCTGCCGATACCTGACTCATAGTAGGAAGCAGAACGGCTCATGTTAAAGGTTACCATACACTGATACTGGTTCCAGATGTTAACCATTCTGTTAACCTCAGGATTCTCAGATTTAACCTCGTATTTAGAAAGTAAGCTGCTCCAGTATTCCTTAAGCTCATTAAATGCAGCCTCAAACTGTGCATCTGTAGCGTAGCGTGCAAGCATCTCCTTGGCAGGCTTTTTATTGATTACGTTATGAGATTCCCACTTCTCATCCTGTGGGTTCTCAATGTAGCCGAGAACGTAGATAAGTGACTTGCTCTCGCCCGGTGCAAGAGTAATGTCAATCTGCTGTGAAGCGATTGGTGACCAGCCGCTTGCCATAGAGTTCTTAGATTTGCCATTTTCAACTACCTCTGGCTCATGTGCACCTCTGTAAGCACCGAGGAATTCATCACGGATTGTATCAAAACCATTAATTGGTGAATTAACTGAGTATACAGCATAGTGATTACGTCTTTCTCTGTACTCAGTCTTGTGGTAGATTGTTGAACCATCAACTTCAACCTCACCTGTGCTTAAGTTTCTCTGGAAGTTACGTGAATCATCGTCAGCATTCCATAAACAGAATTCCACATATGAGAATACTGAAAAAGTCTTAGGTGCATTGGATTCATTAGTAAGTACAAGTCGTGTAACCTCACAGTTATCCTTCATAGGAACGAGGGCAAGCATATCTGCCTTAAGTCCATTCTTAGAAGAGGTAAAGCGGCTGTAGCCCATACCATGACGGCACTCATAGGAATCAAGCGGAGTTTTCATTGGCTTCCAGCCCGGGTTCCAGATTGTATCATTTTCCTTTATGTAGAAATATTTACCATTAATGTCATTTGGAACATCATTATAGCGGTAACGTGTAAGTCGAAGGAGCTTTGCATCCTTATAGAAGGTATAGCCTCCGCAGGTATTAGATATAAGGGAGAAAAACTCGCCGCAGCCTAGGTAGTTAATCCAAGGCAGAGGAGTCTTTGGGGTTGTGATGACATACTCTCTGGCAGCATCATCAAAATAACCGAATTTCATTGTGGTTCTCCTTTCAGCATTATATAAATATATTTATGCCCTGACTGTAGGTCAGGACATAGTGGTTGTGAGAAAATCACTTGTATTAGATTATATATAATGTAGAAAAAAATAAAAGCCATACAAAATTAAGAGGTTTTACATGAATTATTAGAGTTTGAAATAATCAGGATAGTGTTCTTTTATTAACATTTCATCAAGCTGGAAGCGGCTTAAATGCTTGTCCATAAGCTCGGCTGCCAAATCTGCATTCTTTTCCCTGATTGCCATTAAGATGCGGCGATGGTCGCCTACTATCTTTAGGTCTTTAACAACGGAAAGGGCGAGAGTACGGATTCTGTCAAAATGTATCCCCATATTGGTTATCATCTGATAGCAGCTTTCCTTATTGCATGCTTTAAACAGCTTTTCATGAAATTCATTGTCAAGCTGCATTAAATGCGCTGGTGAAGGATTGGCAAGATAAAATTCCTGCTGATTAAGATTGGCATCCAGCTCTAATAAATCATTCTCATTAAGCATTTCACAGGCAAGTCGGACTACGGCACACTCAAGACTTTTTCTGAAAAAATTAGACTCATCAACCAGATTAAGGTCGATAAGCGCAATCCGGCTTCCTCGCTGTGGAAGAATCTCGATTATTTTAGATTGGGCAAGCTCAATAAGTGCTTCACGCACAGGTACTCTTGAGAGTCCCAGCACACCTGCGATTTCATTTTCGCTTACAAGAGAACCGGGAGCAAGTTCGTTGTTAATTATATTAGTTCGGAGTACACGCAGGGCGTATGCACGCCCTGTTTCCTCCGGATGTCTTTGTAATATTTTCATTAGTTATTCCTTCTTTTTAAGCAGTATACTTCTTAAGTGTGGCTCTGACAGCACCAGGACCTGTAATAAGCTCATTAAAATACTGAGTAATCTTATCAGCAAGACCTGCTTCATATAAATTAACACCAAAGATTACCTCATTAGAGAGGAGTGGCTTTAACTGTTCAGAAGTAACAGTGTTTCCAAGTGTGATACCTGACAACTTCTCCTGACACTCAGCAAGGAGTGGGTCAGCAGATGGCTCAAAGGTATTACCATTATCATCAATAGCTAAAAGATACCTTAACCAGCCGGCAAGCACAAGTGGCATGAACTTAAGTGTATCAACATCGCCCTTTGCCATATGTGCCTTGATTGACTCGCCATATCTTATAGGAAGCTTCTGAGATGTATCAGTAGCAATTCTCTGTGGGGTATCCGGCATAAATGGGTTAGGGAAACGCTCTGTTAAAACTTCATTTAAGAAATCTTTCGGGTTGATTATCCCTGGATTAACCACAACAGGCATACCTTCGGTATGAGCCATTTTACTCACGAGGGCTGATAATTCTGCATCCTTCATTTCCTCTGCGATAGTGGTATGTGAAAGGAGACAGCCGTATATTGCAAGGGCAGTATGGAGTGGGTTAAGACAGGTGCATACCTTCATTTTCTCCACATTATTAACTGTGTCACGGTCTGTAAGCATGATGCCAGCCTTTTCAAGCGCTGGTCTGCCGTTAGGGAAATCATCCTCAATAGCCAGATACTGTGGCTTCTCTGCATTAACAAATGGTGCAATGTAGATTCCATTAGTTGTAACAAACTGCTTTACATCCTCAACACCATCAGCAACAAGCTGGTCCTCAACATGCTTGTCCGGTCTTGGAGTAATCTTATCAATCATGCTCCATGGGTATGATACTGAGGTTAAAAGGTAATAGAATTCTGAATCATCAATAAATCCATTTTTCTTCCAGCTTTCTGCTACGCCAAGTACAGCCTCGCGAATCTTTTCACCATTGTGAGAGCAGTTATCCATAGATACAAGGGCAAGTGGCTTGCCGCAGGCATGCATTCTCTTGATACAAAGAGCCGCCATAAGAGACATAAGGTGCTTGCAATTATCAGGACCTGCCTTCATATCATCTGCGATAACTGGGAGGAGATTGCCATTGGTGTCCTTAATTGCATAGCCCTTCTCAGTAATGGTAAAGGATACCATTTGAAGAGAAGGTGCACAGAAAATCTCGGTAATTCTGTCCATATCATGTGCGGTAGTAACTGATTCAGCGATAGAGGCAATAACCTCCTTATCAATCTGCCCATTGGCATTGAGTGTTACTCCGATTGTAAGGTTATCATGTGGTCTGAAGCATTCTGTAATAATGTCTGTTCCAAAGCTCTCAGCACAGATAATACCCTTATCCATAACGCCTTTATTAAGAAGCTCCTGAACTGAGGCACAGATAAAGGCACGGAAAATATTTCCTGAACCAAAGTGAAGCCAGATTGGGGCTTCCTTGGTTCTTTTGCACATAGCTTCTATATCATACTCTGGAAGTGCATAGCCCTTCCAGCTTTCTTTATCCTTAATTCCGTTAAGTGTGAGCTGCATAATCTTCTCCTTATTCTTTGATTTTGTCTAGCATATCCCAACAGCCTAAAATATACATAATTCCAAGAGCTCTGTCATAAAGACCGTATCCCGGACGGCATTTCTCGCCCCAGATGTGGCGGCCATGGTCAGGACGGATATAACCCTCATAGCCACAGTCATGGTAAGCCTTAATAATATCAAGCATTCCGATATCACCATCACAATCACGATGCGAAGCCTCGCTGAAATCGCCGTTAGGGAAATGCTTTACATTACGGATATGAGCAAATGCAACTCTGTCACAATGCTTACGTACAATGCTTGCTACATTATTATTAGGGTTAGCGCCCATTGAGCCTGAGCAAAGTGTAAGGCAGTTATAAGGGTCGTCCACCATTGAAAGGAAACGGTCAATTGACTTTGCATCAACTAAGAGGCGTGGAAGTCCGAAAATATCCCAAGGTGGATCATCCTGATGAATAGCCATTTTGATATCACACTCGCGACAGGTTGGCATAATAGCCTCGAGGAAATACTTAAGGTTAGCCCAAAGCTTCTCCTTGGTTACGTCCTTATAAGCATCAAAAAGCTCGTTAAGTCTAGCCATTCTTTCTGGCTCCCAGCCCGGCATGGTAAGTCCTTCACATTTCTCGAGGATGTATTTAGCCATTTCCTTTGGGTCGTCAATAATCTTGTCTTTCTCATAGAAAAGAGCAGTAGAGCCGTCTCCAACAGGGTGGAAAAGGTCAGTTCTTGTCCAGTCAAAAACAGGCATGAAATTATAGCATACAACCTTAACACCGAATTGCTTAAGGTTTCTTAAGGTCTGCTTATAGTTTTCGATATACTGGTCTCTGGTTGGAAGTCCAATCTTAATGTCATCATGTACATTAACTGATTCTACCACGTCCATGTTAAAGCCGTATTTGTCAAGCTGTTCCTTGACCTTGGCAATCTCATGAACCTCCCATACTTCGCCTGCCTGCTTGTCATGAAGAGCCCATACAATACCGGTTACGCCCGGAATCTGGCGAATCTGGTCGAGAGTTACGGTGTCATTTCCTTCACCATACCAACGGAATGTCATCTGCATTGTGAAAATCCTCCTTAAAAAATAATATTGAAAATAAATTATCTATCGCTTTTGAGTTAATTATAACACTTGTATACTAGTTATACAAGTGTAAAATCGAAGAAATTTTAAGATATTATTTGGAATATGGAAAAAAATATGCGTAGAGAGCAGCTCTACGCATATTTTTATTTGTTTTTTTGAAGAATGCGGACGCAGTCCTTAAGAGTTTTTACGGTATAATTAATTTCTTCTTCTGTATTTTCATAAGAAAGTGTAAGTCTAAGAGAACCACGAGCTGTGTCATATGGAATGCCCATAGCCAGTAATACATGGGATGGGCTGATTGCTCCAGTGGCACAGGCACTTCCTGCTGATGCGCATATTCCCTTGGAATCAAGCATTAGAAGAAGTGCAGAGGCATCAATATTTTTAAATGAGAAATTAACATTATTAGGAAGACGATTGGATTTATGACCATTTAATATGGCATCAGGTATTTCGGATATTATTGAGTTTATCAGGTGATTGCGAAGTCGGGTTATATGTTGATTGTGTCGATACATATTCTGGTATACAAGTTCAGAAGCCTTTCCAAGTCCGACAATACCGGAAACATTATAGGTTCCAGCTCTTAGTCCCATTTCCTGAGAACCACCATCTATCAGATTGTCTATGTCTATGCCATTTCTTATATATAGAAAGCCTACACCCTTTGGACCTCCGAATTTGTGGGCACTTACGCTTAACATATCTATCATGGAATCATTTACGTTTATTGGAATATGTCCGTATGCCTGAACTGCATCAGTGTGAAAAGTAATTCCATATCTACGGGCAAGACGGCCTATGGAACGGATGGGCATTATGGTTCCTACTTCATTATTTGCAGCCATAATGGATATTAATATGGTATCCTCACGGATGGCATTTGCGACATCCTCAGTATTTATACAGCCGTATTTATCAGGGGTAATATAGGTGATTGTAAAGCCAAGCTTCTCGAGAGACTGACAGGTATGAAGCACTGCGTGATGTTCAATGGCAGATGTGATTATATGCTTACCCTTATGGGCGTTTTTTATAGCAAAACGTTTAATTGCCCAGTTGTCAGCTTCACTTCCGCCACTTGTAAAGAATATTTCATCCTTCGAAGCACCGATAAGCCTTGCTGCCTGATATCGGGCTGCATTAACAGCCTTGAAGGCCTGCCTGCCAAGGCTGTAGGAACTGGATGCATTACCATATTCATCACAAAAATAAGGCATCATGGCTTTGAGTACATCAGGGTGCAGCCTTGTTGTAGCTGCATTATCAAGGTATATGTTTTTTTTCATTTTTGACCTCATTTCTGCATTAGTTATATGCGGGATATTAAGTGGGATAATATATTTTATGCATATCTAAATATGAGGTTAATAATGTCAAAATTAAAAACTAAATTATATATCTCTAACTGAAAAAATGGACAATTTTATAATGTAATAGCAAATTATTAGAATTTATGCTATAATATTATTATAAGTAAAACCAATCAGATTGGAGGGGTAACATGAAACTTGGTTTTTATGGAGCTGCGCATGAGGTTACGGGAAGCTGTCACTATATTAATATTGGTGATAAGCATATTTTAGTGGATTATGGAATGGAGCAGGGCATTAATGTATTTGAGAATGCACCTCTTCCTGTGGCAGAGTCTATGATTGATTATGTTTTTCTGACACATGCCCATGTAGATCATTCAGGATATCTGCCTTTGCTATATTCAAGGGGCTTCAGAGGAAGTATTTTTACCACATATGCCACAGCTGAGCTGTGTAGTATCATGCTTCGTGATTGTGCCCATATTCAGATGATGGAGGCTGAATGGAAGAATCGTAAGGCGAAGAGAAACAGCGGTACGCCTGCCGTAGAGCCGCTATATAAAATGGAGGATGCTGATGGTACGATTAAGAGAATCAGACCATGCAGATATGATACTATTATAGAGATATGTGATGGTGTTAAGATTAGATTTACGGATATAGGACATCTTTTAGGGTCTGCAAGCATTGAGGTGTGGCTGTCAGAGAATGGTGTTGAAAAGAAGCTTGTCTTTTCGGGTGATATTGGTAATAAGAACCAGCCATTACTTCGTGATCCTATTCATACAGAAGAGGCTGATTATGTTATAATGGAGTCAACCTATGGAAACAGACTGCATGGAGCGGAGAAACCGGATTATGTTGGTGAGTTATGCAGGATTATTAATTCTACATTTAAGAAAGGTGGAAATGTGGTTATTCCGTCCTTTGCAGTAGGACGTACACAGGAGATTTTATATTTTCTTCGTCAGATAAAGATGGAAAACAGGCTGCCGGATTATCCTAACTTTCCGGTATATGTAGACAGTCCGATGGCAGTGGAAGCAACAGGGGTATTTTTAAATAATGATGAGGAATGTTATGATGAGGAGGCAAAGGCTTTAGTTAGTCAAGGAATTAATCCGATTACATTTCCGGGGCTTAACTTGTCTATTACAAGTGATGAATCTAAGGCGATTAATTTTGATGATACTCCAAAGGTTATTATATCAGCGTCAGGTATGTGTGAGGCAGGTCGAATAAGACATCACCTTAAGCATAATCTGTGGAGAACTGAGAGTACCATATTATTTGTTGGTTATCAGTCTATAGGTACCCTTGGTCGTGCCATCGTGGAGGGAGCCAAGGAGGTTAAGCTGTTTGGCGAGACCATAGAGGTCAGGGCTCAGATTATGACACTTGCCGGACTTAGCGGTCATGCGGATAAGAATGGTCTGATTGAGTGGCTTAGTGCCTTTAAGAAAAAGCCGCAGAAGGTATTTGTAGTGCATGGCGAGGATTCAGTTACCGTAGAATTTTCAGAATGTCTTAAAATAGAATATGGGCAGCATGCTTATGCTCCATACAGCGGTACAATATTTGATTTAGCAGAGGGTGTATTTGAGTACGAAGCCAAGCCGGTACCGGTTGAGAAGAAGACAAAGCCGGCTACCGGTGTATATGCAAGACTTATTGCAGCGGCACAGCGCTTAATGACTATTGTTAAGAAAAGTGACGGTATGGCTAACAAGGATATGGCAAAGTTTGCCGACCAGATTATAGCAATATGTGATAAATATGATGACAGAGCGTAGAAGATATGAATATTTTTAATAAGAAAACACCACAGGAAAAGCAA
>JAZQLB010000376.1:0-2519 GCA_045542475.1 Lachnospiraceae bacterium
AGCGTATGAGGTAGTAGTTACAAATACGCGTAAAATTGCAGATATGTGCGATAAAATTGAACCTGTAAGACCGGACAAATGTGCTCCTGTTATTCCGAATTCAGACGAAACTCTGCGAGAAATCTGTTATGACAAAGCTCATAGCATGTACGGAGAAACACTTCCTGACATAGTGGTTGAGCGACTTGAAAGAGAACTTAATTCCATTATCAGCAATGGTTATTCCGTAATGTATATTATTGCTCAGAAGCTGGTGTGGAAGTCTAATGAGGATGGTTATTTGGTAGGCTCAAGAGGTTCGGTAGGTTCATCCTTTGCGGCAACCATGGCTGGAATTACGGAGGTTAATCCTCTAAGTCCACATTATCTGTGTAATAAATGTTATTATTGTGATTTTGATTCGGATGAGGTTAAAGCCTTTTCGGGTGGTGCAGGCTGTGATATGCCGGATAAGGTGTGTCCTGTATGTGGCGAACCGCTTACAAAGCAGGGCTTTGACATTCCGTTTGAGACCTTCCTTGGATTTAAGGGAAATAAGGAGCCGGATATTGACCTTAATTTCTCGGGTGAGTATCAGGCGAAGGCCCATGTGTATACAGAGGTTATTTTCGGAAAGGGACAGACCTTTAAGGCTGGAACTGTTGGTACAGTTGCAGATAAGACAGCATACGGCTTTGTTAAGAAATACTATGAGGAACGCAGCATAACCAAGCGTGACAGTGAAATAAAGAGAGTGGCAGAGGGTTGTACCGGCATCAGACGTTCAACAGGACAGCATCCGGGAGGAATTATTGTACTTCCTATCGGTGAGGAAATCCATTCCTTCACCCCAGTGCAGCACCCTGCAAACGATATGACAACACCGATTATAACAACTCATTTCGATTATCACAGTATTGACCATAACTTGTTAAAGCTTGATATTCTCGGACACGACGATCCGACCATGATTCGTATGCTTCAGGATTTAACAGGCATTGACCCGATTGAGATTCCGCTTGATTCTAAAGAGGTTATGAGTCTTTTTCATGATACCAGTGCCCTTGGAATTACGCCGGAGGATATTGGAGGAACAAAGCTTGGAGCTCTCGGGATACCGGAATTTGGTACGGATTTTGCCATGCAGATGGTTGTGGAGGCAAAGCCTCAGTGTTTTACCGACCTTGTTCGAATAGCAGGACTGTCACATGGAACTGATGTGTGGCTTGGTAACGCACAGGATTTAATCAGAGAGGGTACGGCAACCATTTCTACGGCAATATGTACACGAGATGATATTATGATTTACCTGATTGGTAAGGGGCTTGATAAGGAGCTTTCCTTCACCATTATGGAGAGTGTTCGTAAGGGAAAAGGCCTTAAGGATGACTGGAAAGATGAGATGAGAAAACATGATGTACCTGAATGGTATATCAAATCCTGCCTGAAAATCCAGTACATGTTCCCAAAGGCTCATGCGGCAGCCTATGTTATGATGGCATGGAGAATTGCGTATTGTAAGATTTTTTATCCACTTGCTTATTATGCAGCCTTTTTCAGTATCAGAGCATCAGCATTTTCATATGAGCTTATGTGTATGGGTAAAGAAAAGCTTAATTACTATATAAGTGATTACAAGAAGCGTGCAGATAGTCTTACCAATAAGGAGGAGGATACCTTAAAGGATATGAGACTGGTTCAGGAAATGTATGCAAGAGGCTTTGAATTCCTGCCGATTGATTTGTATAAGTCTCATTCACGTAACTTTCAGATAGTGGACGGCAAGCTGCTTCCACCGTTCAATTCCATTGATGGTCTGGGAGATACCGCTGCGGAGGCTATTATGTATGCTGCCATGAATGGTCCTTTTCTTTCCAAGGATGATTTTAAGGCGAGAACTAAGGTATCAAAGACAGTTACTGACCTTATGGCTGACCTTGGTGTTCTTGGAAATATGCCTGAGAGTAATCAGTTGTCACTGTTTGATTTGATGTAATTTTAGGAGGATAATAACATGAATGAATTTTTTCAAAGGATGAATGAAGATTATGTACAGAAGCATTTCCCTAACCGCTCAGTATTTGAGGGTACAATGAAAAAGAATAAGACAAACAGTATAATTGTGCTGTTTATGTTGGTAATTTTCTTTGTGGCTTCGGCATACGGTGCGATAGCTGCTGTTAAAACTACTATTGAAAGAATAGCAGAAGATGGAAGCGACAGTATTGGTATTGGCGTATCAATATTTATGATACTCCTGACCTTAATATGGGGACTGTTAATGAAGGCAGTTTATAAGATGGGCTTTAAAAAGCACAGCGATTATATTAAGGATTCTGCAAAGAAAAGTAAGCTGCCTGAAAGTGAAATAGAGAATTTTGAGCAGCAGGCAACAGCCTCTGATGCATATATTCTCAGACTTAAGGAGGGCTTTGACAGAGCACTTTCCAATACAGTTGACAAGGATGGAGTTCTTACCCGTGATTATGTGTATATAGCTGATAATGCCCAGACTATTTTCCGCATTGCAGATTTAAAGG
>JAZQLB010000377.1:0-2818 GCA_045542475.1 Lachnospiraceae bacterium
CAAGTTCTGCAACAGATATTTATTACCTGATAAGGAAATATTTAAAGGACACAGATGCTTCCAAGCAGATAATGAATAAATTATATTCATTAGTTGGCATTTTAGATGTTACAGGGAGAGATTGTATAGATGCCTTGACATCCAATATTAGTGATTACGAAGATGCAGTTTTGGAAAGAGTAGCAATAAGTAAGAGTATGGATTATATAGTAACACGTAATGTTAAGGATTATCAGTTAGGAAATATGAAGGTAATATTACCGGATAATTTTATTGCACTTATAGAAGCTGATAAATAGAGGAGGCTATAATAGGATTTAACGGCTAAACCTTGAATTAACTTCACCATTAGGTTATAATTATCAAAAATGGTATTTAATAATCACAATTCATCTATATTATATATCTAACAGGGGAATGCGAGTATGAAGGAAAAAGATAATTTAGATAAAATTATAATAGAATTAAAGCCTGTAAAATGTACTTTGTGTGGAGATAAGCTGTTTTATATAGGCGGAGGGAAATATAAGTGTCAGTCCTGTGAACGCATAGAATACGATAATTTCGGAAAGGTGAAGGAGTACCTTGATGAGAACGGTCCAAGACCTGCACTTGAGGTATCTGAGGCTACAGGAGTGCCTATGGCAGTTCTGAATACATATTTAAGGAATGGTCGTGTTGAGATTCCTGAAGGCAGCAAGTTCTATCTGGATTGTGAAAAATGTGGTTGCAGCATCAGGTATGGAAGGTATTGTCCGGATTGTGCAAGAGCTTTGGCAGGAAATATGAAAGCAGTATTTATAGAGAACGTGGGCGAAAAGCCTAAGCGAGTGGGTGCTTTGTCCGGTAAGCTGCATTATATGGGCAAAGATAAGAAATAGGGCATGAATATATAGGGAATGTTGGTGAAATAATGAACGTAAAAAAAGAGCTGATCGGCTACCTTAAGATAATTATAATAGGTATCGTGATTGCAGTTATTCTTAATAGATTTATAATAATGAACATTGATGTTATATCAGGTTCCATGCTGCCTACGCTTAAAGTGGATGATAAGATGATAGGTCTGCGTACTGCCTACTGGTTTGCTGAGCCGGAGCGTGGTGATATTATTATTTTTAAGTTTCCTGATGATGAGTGTGAGTTATATGTTAAGCGAATTGTAGGACTTCCGGGAGATACCATTGTTATTGAGGATGGTAAGATATATATTAACGGAAGTGAGACCCCTTTGGACGAGCCATATCTTATGGAGCCAGATAATGTGTATGGGGATTATGGTCCTTATCTTATTCCGGCAGACTGTTATCTGGTGCTTGGAGACAACAGAAACAATTCGGATGATGCACGTTTTTGGGAGAATACCTATGTTACAAAGAATCAGATTGTAGCAAAGGTGATTTTTAGATATTATAAAGAGATTGGAATTGTCAAATAGGTTTTAGAAAAAGTTTTAAATACCTATTGACAAAGCGATTTCTGAATGATATAGTATAGAAGTTGTGAAAAGAAAGAAGAGTGTCCGCTCTCACCTTAGCACAGTGGTGACTTGGGTTAATATTTATGAATACTTTACGGCAGGGGGATTAGATTAGCCTGCGTTATGTATGATATGAGTATGCGGATAGTTTTCTATCTGCATTTTTTTCGTTTAGAGCGAAGGAATTAGAGTCAGAATATGATGGAGGTGTACGACTATTAGCGACGTAATGATTAACGAACAGATTAGGGATAAGGAGATCCGATTAATCGGAGAAGATGGTGAACAGCTTGGTATCATGTCAGCCAAGGAAGCATATAAGCTTGCTCAGGAGGCAGACCTTGACCTTGTGAAGATTGCACCTAATGCGAAGCCGCCGGTATGTAAGATTATCGATTACGGTAAGTACAGATACGAGCTTGCAAGAAAAGAGAAGGAAGCAAAGAAGAAGCAGAAGGTTATTGATATTAAGGAAGTGCGTTTATCACCTAATATTGAAGATAACGACCTTAACACCAAGGCTAACTCAGCCAGAAAGTTCATTACTAAGGGTGATAAGGTAAAGGTAACACTTAGATTCAGAGGTCGTGAAATGGCGCATATGGCAAACAGCAAGCATATCCTTGATGATTTTGCCAAGATGCTTGAAGACATTGCAGTAGTCGAGAAGCCTGCTAAGGTAGAAGGCAGAAGCATGACAATGGTTTTAGCTGAAAAACGTTAAAATACAATTTTAAGGAGGATTTTATAATGCCAAAGGTAAAGACATGTAAAGCAGCAGCAAAGCGTTTTAAGAAGACAGGTACAGGACAGTTAAAGAGAATGAAGGCTTACAAGAGCCACATCTTAACAAAGAAGAGCGCTAAGAGAAAGAGAAATCTTAGAAAGGCTACTTTAGTTGACAAGACAAATCTTAAGGCTATGAAGAAGATTTTACCATATCTTTAATTCGTAGTTTTCAATATATAATAGGAGGAATAGAGCACAATGGCAAGAATTAAGGGCGGATTAAACGCAAAGAAGAAGCACAATAGAGTATTAAAGTTAGCTAAAGGTTATAGAGGAGCCAGATCTAAGCAGTACAGAATTGCTAAGCAGTCTGTTATGAGAGCTTTAACAACAGCTTACGCTGGTAGAAAGCAGAGAAAGAGACAGTTCAGACAGTTATGGATCGCAAGAATCAATGCGGCTGCAAGAATGAACGGTCTTTCATACAGCAAGTTTATGTATGGTTTAAAGCTTGCTAACGTAGAGCTTAACAGAAAGGTTCTTTCTGACATGGCTATCAACGATGCTGAAGGCTTTGCAAAGCTTGCAGAGCTTGCAAAGAGCAAGTTA
>JAZQLB010000378.1:0-2399 GCA_045542475.1 Lachnospiraceae bacterium
GGATAAGGTAGAAGCTGCTTCCATGAATCTTTTGGAAAAATCAAAGGAAAATGAGAATCTGTTAAATGAATTACATTCCATAAATAATGAAGTATCCACCTCTATGATAACAACGGTAGAGGTAGCCAAAAAGCTCTCTGATGCCGTACAGGAAATCGGAGTAACCCTTAATCTTATCAATGAAATTTCTTCTTCAACCAATTTATTGGCCCTAAACGCATCTATCGAAGCTGCCAGAGCAGGTGAAGCCGGACGTGGTTTTGCAGTAGTCGCACAGGAGGTTGGCAATCTTGCCAATAATACAAAGGAATCCTTAGATGAAGTATCATCAGTAATTGAAAGGGTTCAAAATAATGTAAATGAGATTGTAATCCAAGTAGAAGAAAATTCCAGAAAGCTTGACAAGCAGAATGAATATTACAATAACGTATTCAAGGGAATTCAGGATATAACGGAGCTTCTTAATAACGCCGCTGCTGCCATCAATACTATGGGTGATGCACATAACAAGCAGGCAGACGTTATCCGAAACACAGTACTTATTAATAACGATATTGCAGAAAGCATTCGTAATGAAAATGTACAATTTGAATCCATTAATAGAATGGTTGAGTCTAATGTTCAGGATATAACAGAGATGACGACTCAGGCCGGCTTTATTAACGGAATGGTGGATGAAATTAATAAGCTGCTAAAAAATGAAGCGTAATAATATAATACTTGCTTTGACACTCTTTTCCCATATAGCTTTTACTTTCAAAAAAGTGTATCCTTCGTAAATTCCGGAGGATACACTTTTTTATAACTAATTTATATAATACACCTTCACACCATGCTTAGGAACCTGTGCCACAATCTTACCATTAAAGGTCACTTCTTCCTTATCCCAGATTTCACAGCCCTTAAGCTCACAAGCCAACTCCTCTTCAAGCTCATCAATTCCAATACCAAGCTCTGTATCCTCATCACTAAGATTAAATAAAGCCACTGCCAGCTTACCTGTCTTAGTATTCTTATTCTTCCAGACAGCAAACTTATCATTTCTTACAAGCTGTGTTCCCTTATTATCTGCACTCATAAGAGCTAACAGGTCTTTATTAGTAAGGAGTGATAATGTCCAGTCATCAAGCTGTGGCAGGTCTGCACCAATCATTAAAGGTGAACGGAACATACACCAGAGTGTCATCATGGTTTTCTGCTCATCCTTAGTAAAATTAGTTACACGCGCTGCATCAAAGCCCTTGCCAACCTTACCAACAGGAAGCATATCACAGTCAGGATAACAGCCCTTTCCTACATGGTCCTGCCACATCTCGCAACGCCAGAACATATTCTTAAGTAAATCCCAGTTATCCCAGAAATCATCCGTAATTCTCCACATATTTGCGTATTTGCAGTACTGCCATGCCCTGTCTATGTGAGCTGGTCCCGGCGAAAGGCTAAGCACTATATCCCTTCCACTCTTTTCTATTGCCTTATGAAGCATCTCGGTTTCAAACCAGCCGTTAAAGCCATCATGTCTGTACATCCAGCTATCACAGATATCATCACACTTAATAAAATCCACGCCCCAGTCAGCATACATTGAAATAATAGAATCATAATATGCCTGACCTGCCTCATTATTACGTACACCGTACATATCAGGATTCCAGCCACAGATTGAGGATGGGTCTGCTATCATGTCAGCAGTCTGGTCTGTTCCAGGAACAGGGAGATGAAGCTCGGCTGCCTTACGTGGAATACCTCGCATTATATGTATACCAAACTTAAGACCAAGACCATGTACATAATCAGCCAATGCCTTAAAGCCGCTTCCGTCTGCTGAGGATGGGAAACGAGCCGGACTTGGCTGGAATCTTCCATACTCGTCCATCTGCATATCTCCAAAAGGAATATACTGGAATTTATCACGCTGTGTACCTGCATCGTTAGCATACCACTGGATATCCACTACCACATATTCCCAGCCAAATTCCTTTAAATTAGCCGCCATGTAGTCCGCGTTAGCCTTAACCTGTGTTTCATTAACAGTTGTATCATAGTAATCGTAACTGTTCCAACCCATAGGTGGTGTCAGGGCAAAATTATTTTTATTCATAACTACCTCCATATAAGTATTTTTTTGATTTACTTGTATTTCTTATAATATCAATTATAATATGAATTAGAGAAAGTCTAAAGAATACTTATTTGATTTGGAGGGTAATTTTTTGATTAGTTATTCTTATGGTAATTATGGTTTTATGCAGCATGAACGAATGAAAGAACAGCCGCTTTTCATATATGACCTTGGGATCGAAAAAAGAACGGATAAGAGCTATTTATTTGACAACAGCAATCGTCCTAATTATAATGGCTATCTGCTTCAATATACGCTTAAGGGGCATGGAACTTTA
>JAZQLB010000379.1:0-7241 GCA_045542475.1 Lachnospiraceae bacterium
GTAGCCTGTCTAGCTACCTTCTCCGGACTATCGATATATATCAAAGCTTCCTTAGGAAAATATTCCAAAAAAGAAACGGTCTCATCATAAAAATATCCGACCATACTATCGAGCCCCATAGTGGAATTAAATTCCTTAAGCTCTTCTTTCACATTTTCAACCATCTTGTTTAAACGAGCATATTGTTCTGTCCTAAACTCTTTCTTTAAGTTTGCCGCCTGCAGCTTATGTTCTTTTTCTATTCTTTCTAAACCTTTTTCAATTCGTTCCTCTGTTAAAACCATTTCACAGGATGGATATATTTTCACACTATTTACCGTCTCTATAGAACGCTGACTTTCAACATCAAAAATTCTAATAGAGTCAATGTCATCTCCCCAAAGTTCAACACGATAAGGGCACTCTTCTGTAAGGGGGTATATATCTATAATACCGCCTCTTACAGAAAACTGCCCTGAAGTTTCAACCATTGTAGTTTTTTCGTATCCAAGAGTCGAAAGTTTTCTTGAAAATTCATTAAGTTGAAGAGTCTGACCACATTCTATTTCTATAACATTGTCGGTGATATGGGAAAGAGGGGGTATCTTGTCCATAAGACCTTCTATTGTAGTTACAACTATGGTCTGTTCATTTTCAGCAATGCGCTTAAAAATTTCTAATCTGTTTTTTACGGTAACATTGCTGTGAATGTCTGCATAATAAAACAATGCATCCTTTGCCGGATAATAATAAACATTACGATTGTAAAATCTATAATCATCCACTATTTCTCTGGCTCTTTTCTCGTCGTAGGTCACGATGAGTTTCAAGACATTATCCTGCTCAAGTGCCTCCATCATAAGAGGTGTGACACGCTTATCCAACCCCCATACATGAGCTGGTACCTCACCTTTATTGATGCATTCCTCAAGCATATTAAATCTTGGATACTCCTTAAATGCTGCAATCAGCGCCTGCATATGAGGAACCTCCATAATAATATTAATTAAACTTATTCATAGCCGCCTCTATACCATCTGAAAAAATCGTAGTTACAGCCTGTCTTGCTTTATCGGCTGCCTCTCGTATAAGTGGCTGCTCATCTTTATTGAATCTACCCAACACATAATCTGCAAGATCCATATGCTTAGGTTTTTCACCTACACCTACTTTTATTCTTGCAAATTCCTGTGTGCCTAAATGAGAAATAATATTTTTTATTCCATTATGCCCACCGGCACTTCCTTTAGCTCTTATTCTGAGTTTCCCAACATCAAGACTTATATCATCATAAATAACAATCAAATCATCTACATCACACTTATAATAATCTATAAGCTCTCTGACGCTTTCACCACTTAAGTTCATGTAAGTCATAGGCATGGCAAGTATCACTTTTTCGCCTTCTATAACACCTTTTCCAATAAGAGCCTTATGTTTTTTTGTGTCTACCTTTATATTATAGGCATCACTAATATTATATATAACTGAAAAACCTACATTATGTCTTGTTCCCTCATATTCTTTTGTAGGGTTTCCAAGCCCAACGATAATTTTCATGGTATTATTGCCCTCTGCTCATCATAATTTCTTCTGCTTCCTTAAGCTGTTCAGGAGTATTAACGCCTCTTATCTCATCCACAGCCTGTCCTGTAAGTGGCATCGCAGAAACCTTAAGTCCAATTTTTTTAATCAAAGCAATTGTATCTGTCAAGTAATATTCACCTGCAGCATTATCATTGCTAAGAAGCTCTAAGCTTGCAGAAAGCGCCTCTGAATTAAACACATACATACCAGAATTAACTTCCTTCACCATACGCTCTTCTTCTGTAGCATCTTTATGTTCAACTATTTTAACAAAATTGTCGTCTGCATCACGAACAATTCTTCCATAGCCTGTAGCATCATCAAGAACAGCCGAAAGAACTGTAGCACCATTTGCTTCTTTTTTATGAAGTTCAACCAATGCCTTCAATGTATCAGCAGTTATAAGAGGTGTATCTCCACATACAACTATTGTGTCGCCTTCTGTACCAATAAAATCCTTAGCACATTTAACAGCATGACCTGTTCCTAACTGTTCCTCCTGTTCAACAAATTCCACTATATCATATATTGCATTTTTTACTTCTTTCGCTTTGTAACCAACTATAACACATACATCTAATGCATCCGCATCCTTAACAGCTTTTATTACATGATGTACCATTGTCTGACCGAGACATTCATGTAAAACCTTAGGAAGGTCTGAATTCATTCTTGTACCTTTACCTGCCGCCAAAATAACAGCCTTTAATTTGCTCATAATTGACCTCATCTTTCTCTAATACAAATGTTGCCTATAAAATAGCATTATCTTTTGGATTATAACACATACTTCCAAAGTATTCCATATAAATATTATAAAGTATCTAAGTAGAACATGACAGAAGGATTAAGCATATAACTGCAAACAACTGCAAAGCGCTGACAAACTAACCAGTAACTGCGACTAAGACTCTCAGGAATGCCTTCGAGCCTAAGTCTTTGTAACCGGTGGTTTTCGTCAGTCGCTAAATACGCAGTCCAAATGTTTGCAGTTACATGCTTAATCCTTCTGTCATGTTCTACCAAGCTACATCCCTATTAATTTACACTCTAAAACGAGGGCTACTAAAAAGTAGCCCTCTGAGAGAAAGGAGTCGATTTTATCCTAATATTCTTATTTATTTTGTGTGTAATTTTTACATTGTCCTGCCATAGCACAAGACGAACATCCACAGCCACAGCCTCCAGACTTTTTAAGGTCATTTTTATCTTTAACCATAGAATATATAGCTAAAGTTACTAATGCTATAATAATTATAATCAGAATAATATCAATCACTTATAATAATCCTCCAATTACATTGACTAAAAGTGCAACGATATACGCCGTAACCATCTGCACTCCTACTGCACCGGCAGTTGCCTTCCAAGTCTTGAGCTCTCTCTTAAGAGCACCAACAGCTGCGAAACATGGCATACATAAGAGGTTGAATACCATATATGCATAAGCTGCCTGCTTAGTCTTAATATCGTCCTTCATAGTCTTGAGAGCATTCTCATCACCACCCTCAAAAAGTGTTCCCTCAACATAAATGTCAAAGGCAACCTCCGGGTCATACTCGCCGCTCTCGAAGCCTAACTCTTCGAGTTCATCAGCTTCCATAGTTCCGAAGAATTCATCTAAGTATTCCTGAGTAACATCTTCCTCATATAACTGAGCAAAGGTTACAACAACATTTTCTTTAGCAATCCAACCAGTTACAACACCAACTGTAGGTCTCCACTCACCAAATCCAAGTGGTTTAAATATAGGAGCGATAGCCTTACCTGCTGACGCAAGAAAGCTCTCATCCATTTCACACATTACAGTACCATCCTCATTAGCCTTTTTATTCTTACCGTTGAATGAATCAACATTAAAGCTTGAAAGAAACCAAATAAGTATAGTTGATAAAAGAATAACTGTACCAGCCTTCTTACCGAAGCCCTTAACTTTCTCCCAACCGTGGAAAATTACACTCTTCGCTGTAGGCACTCTGTACTGTGGAAGCTCCATGATAAAGTTTGAAGCCTCTGATTTATAAACAAGCTTATTGAGAAGTAAGCTTACAATAATAGCTACAACAATTGATACTAAGTAAATTGAGTAGTTAAGCAATGTCTGATTGTCATTCGCAAACATTGTAGAGAAGAACATTGCAAAAATAGGAAGTTTAGCACCACATGGCATAAATGCTGTGATAATAGCTGTAATCTTTCTATCCTTTTCCTTCTCAAGAGTTCTTGTTGCCATAATAGCAGGAACACCACATCCGATACCCATGAGAAGTGGGATAAACGAACGTCCTGAAAGACCAAATTTTCTGAAAAGTCTGTCAAGAATAAATGCAACTCTTGCCATATAACCACTGTCCTCTAAGAAAGACATAAGTAAGTATAACACAAGTACGAGTGGCATGAAACCTAAAACTGCACCAATACCCGCAAGAATACCGTCAACTACAAGTGCATAAACCCAAGGTGATGCCCCCTCTATAAGTCCTGCGATGAGCTCTACTACCCATTCCCATGCACCTTCTACTATTCCTGCAAGCCAGATACCTGGACTAGGAAGTCCTGCCCAAAGGAAATTCTCGCTAAATGTACAAGCATACATTACATACATTATAACAAGAAATATCGGAATACCAAGTATTCTGTTAGTAAGAACCTTATCTATTTTGTCTGATTTTGTCTCCGTTGCACTTGCTACAGCCTTACCTTTTTTCACTGTTGCAGACACAATACTGTCAATAGTCTTGTATCTTAAGTCAGCTACTGTTATCTCTGCCTCTTCTTTTTCTTCGTCAGTTTTTGCTTCTGACTCTGCCTTCTTAATCTCCTCAAAGATAGGAAGGTTCTTTGGAGTTGCTTTAGATGCTGCTACCTCTTCAATAGCCTTAACTACCTCATCTAAGCCTTTACCACTTCTTGCTACCATTGGTACAATCTTAACACCAAGTTCGTCTGAAAGCTTAGCAACATCAATCTTAGTTCCTGCCGCCTCTACTTCATCCATCATGTTGAGAGCAATTACCATAGGTACCTGAGTCTCCATAATCTGAAGAGTAAGATATAAGTTTCTCTCAATCGATGTACCATCAACAATGTTAAGTACTATATCAATATTCTCGCCATTTTTACCAGTTATTGTCTCACCTGCAACAATTTCCTCAGCGGAATATGGTGAAAGAGAATATGTACCAGGAAGGTCTAAAATTTTGATTTCTTTGTTTTTCTTACAAGTTCCTTCCTTTTTATCTACCGTTACGCCAGGCCAGTTACCAACATGCTGTTTCGAGCCTGTTAAATCATTAAATAAAGTTGTTTTTCCACAGTTTGGATTACCTGCTAATGCTACCTTTATCACTGTTATCCTCCTTAATTATTGAGTTAGCGGAAACTAACCATTTTTTCAAATAATATGCAGACTTAACTGTCTGCTACCTTATATTACTGCTCAGCTTATAATCTATTTTAAAACAATAGCTTCTGCTTCTTCTTTACGAAGACTTAAGTTATAGCCTCTAAGCATAACCTCTACAGGATCTCCTAAAGGAGCAACCTTTATAACATCGATTTTAACTCCCGGTGTAACACCCATCTCAAGAACTCTTCTTCTGATGTTGCCTGCGCCCTTAACTAAGTCGACTACTCCGGACTCTCCTGGTTTTAACTCTCTTAATGTCATAGCCTTTAATCCTTTCTTCATATTCTCCTTGTAAATACATTCACTTCTTCATATGTATATGACTTAATCACACACAATTATTCTAGATGCTAAACTTCTGTCAAGTGCTAGTCTGACACCCTTTACTAACAAAATCAATCCACTTGGATTATGTCCTAATACCTCAACCCTCTCACCTTGAACAAAGCCCATCTCTCTAAGTCTGGTTACAACATCTTCCTTGCCGATAAATCTCTGAATTGTTTTTGTTTCTCCCTGAAGAGCCATTGATAATGCCATAATCTCACCGACCTTTCTTAATTATTAAAGCTCAAAATGCATCTAGTTAGCAACAACTAACTTTTTTCGTTTTATATGTTAGTCTAAACTAACTCATTTGTCAAGAGATTTTTTCCAAAATTTTCTTCTTTGTTAAATTGAATAATAAAACTAAATATGTTAGTATAAATCTACTACTGAGATTCTTATATTTTTTATAATATATGCAACAAACTCATTAAAGATATTCACAATATACTTACAGGAAGTGATTATTTATGCAGATTAGAGAATCAGCGGAGGATTATTTAGAGGCAATCCTTCATTTAAGCAAAACACATGAACATGTACGTTCTATCGATGTGGTTCACCATCTTGGTTTTTCAAAACCAAGTGTAAGTGTTTACCTTAAAAATCTAAGACTAGACGGCTATATAAATGTTGACACAAACGGACATATTACCCTTACCGATGAGGGTATGGAAATTGCTAGCAAGATATATGAAAGACATCAGGTGCTTACCGATATACTCGTAACATTAGGTGTCACAAAAGATGTTGCTCTGGAAGATGCATGTCGTCTCGAGCATGCCCTCAGCGATGAAAGCTTTGATGCTTTGAAAAAATATTATACTAAAAATATGATATAAAAAAATGGATGTAGCTGTTACACTACATCCATTTTTTATTTGAAATTTTGTTTAGCAATATTTTACTAATCAATTACTGGTGCATTAGAATCAGCATTATCTACTGTAACATTTCCCACAGTGACATTCTGTACATTCTCTAAACCGGTAATATTAACATTCTTATTAACCTTAGCATCATATGTATTAGCCTTCATAATTTCAGTAATATCTAATCCCGTAGCTTCTTTGACAGATTCAATAGTCTTAGCTAAAATTTGCGGAACATAGGAGCCCATTGAACCAACACCACTTTCACCATTACCACCATCAATAATTGTAACCTTATCAATAGCTGTAAGTGGCTCAGCAATAGCTTTTGCCATTTCCGGCAACATCTGAACAATCATCTCCATCATGGCAGCCTCACCATACTGCTTCATGGCTTCTGCTTTCTTCATAATACCTTCTGCTTCAGCAAGAGCTTTTGCCTGAATAGCTTCCGCTTCTGCTTTACCAACCGCAGCAATACCTTCTGCTTCCTGCTGACGAGCAAATTTCTCTGCTTCTGCCTGTGCCTTCTTAGCTTCTGCCTGACGTTCAGCTTCAAATTTCTTAGCCTCTGCTTCTTTCTGTCGCTCAAATAACTCTGCTTCTGCAGCCTGCTGACGGGCAAACTTCTCTGCTTCTGCTTTCTTTTTAATTTCTGCTTCAAGAGCTTTCTCCTGAATTTCTACTTCTCGAGCTTTTAATTCAATCTCTTTCTCCTGACGAGCAAGATTTGCTTCGGCAGTTGAAATCTCAATTGACTTTCTCTGTTCCTCTTCCTGAATCTTATATGCAGCATCAGCTTCAGCCTTCTTAATATCAGCTGCTTTCTTTAATTCTGCCTGCTGAATTGCTAATTCGTTGTTTTTCTTAGCAATCTCTGTGTCAGATGCAACCTTTGCATCATTTGCAAGTTTAGCTGCTTCAGCCTGTGCAATCGCAACATCTCTATCAGCCTGTGCCTTAGCAATAGAAGCATCCTTCTGAATCTTAGCCATATTGTCCTGACCTAAAGCAGTAATAAGGTCTCTTTCATCATTTACATGCTGTACATTACATGAAATAATTTC